>JAYYDI010000168.1:0-3614 GCA_036161055.1 Pseudomonadota bacterium | reverse complement strand
AAAATTATGTTCACAAGCAAAGAATACAACCAATAAGGAAAGCAAGAAACAAGGACAGGAAACAAAATGGCAGGAGTAGTAATTATTGGAGCGGGTCAAGCGGCCGCGCAAACAGCAGCGAGCTTGCGTCAAGAAAGGTTCGAAGGTCCCATTACGATACTTGGTGAAGAGTCAGAATTACCATACCAGCGGCCACCGCTTTCGAAGGATTATTTGGCGGGGAAAATAGGTGTTGAAAAAACCCTGGTAAGGCCTGCGGAATTTTACAGTAGCAAAAATATTGCCGTTAATCTTGATACGAAGGTTTTAGAAATAGACCCTGAAAAAAAGATAGTATCGACCGCATTGTCTGAAAAATATGCATACGACGACTTAGTTATTGCAACGGGATCTAGAGCTAGAGAACTGAAAATCCCAGGAATTGGCCTGGACGGGATTCATTACCTTAGATCGTTAAAAGACGTCAACTCTATCAAGAATCAAATGAAGACTGCAAAAAGGCTTTGTATAGTTGGTGGCGGCTATATAGGCCTTGAGGTAGCTGCAGTTGCCCGAGATCTCGGTATAGAAGTTACAATATTAGAGATGGAGAGCCGGATATTAAAAAGAGTGACCACAGAGGCGATGAGTCAATTTTATCACGGTCTCCACTCGAGGAGAGGGGTTGAAATCGTCTGCGATGCGCAGGTAAAAAGCTTTGAAGGCGCTCGCTCCGTTTCGAGTGTAATTACCGAGCAAAAAACCTTTAAATCTGATTTGGTAATTGTGGGGATAGGAATTCTCCCAAATTCAGAGCTAGCGCAAGGCTCGGGTATAGACTGCGAGAATGGAATTTTAGTTAACGAGAATTGTAAAACATCAGGGAAAAACATCTACGCAGTTGGGGATTGCACCAACCATCCAAACCCGATACTAAACAGAAGATTAAGACTAGAGTCAGTACCCAACGCAATGGAGCAGGCAAGAGTTGCAGCTAATAACATAGTTGGAGGGAACAAAAAGTACACAACAATTCCCTGGTTTTGGAGTGATCAATACGAACTGAAACTGCAAATGCTAGGGTTTTCCTCAGATGGTGAAACGAGCGTGACCCGTGGAGAGGTATCCGAAGAAAAATTTGCCGTTTTCTACCTCACGAACCAAAAACTTGTAGCGGTGGATGCTGTAAATAGCCCAAAAGAATTTATGTTGGCTAAACAACTTTATGGAAAAGAAGCAGACCCTGAACAACTATCAGATGTAAACTTCGACTTAAAAAAAATGTTAAACTGACATTCGGACATTAGTATATCGGGTGGGGAAATGGCGACGATTAAATTTATTGAGTTTGATGGGACGGAGCATGTAGTAGAAGGATCCAACGATCGCAGCATAATGGAAGCCGCAGTCACAAACTTAGTCCCCGGGATTGACGCAGATTGCGGAGGAGAATGTTCTTGCGCAACATGTCATGTGTTGATTGATCAAGAATGGAGAGCGAAGCTTGAGCAGCCCTCTGAGATAGAAGAATCAATGCTTGATCTAAACCCAGATCGCACCGAAGACTCAAGGTTGAGCTGCTGTATTCCTGTGAGTGACGACCTTGACGGGATAACCATCAAATTACCTGAATTTCAGTACTGACTTGTCGGCCCCTGAATCAAAGGCTCCCAGTGGTATTTTCCGGAGAAGATCGGACGGAAAAATCGTGGTGCGAAAAGATGGAAAGATCCTTGTTATGTACGAAAACGCACGTGAATTAGTAGAGACCCATTTAAAGGGCCTTGAGCTAAAAGAAGATAACGCAAAAAAGACGTAATAGATTACGAAAGCAAAAAGACCTGGGAAGAATTAGTGGAAATTCATACATGCCTTCGCAGCTCAGTTAAAGCCTTCAACTTCGAAGAAGAAGACTACGAACCTTTGAGAGAAGCCTTCCCAAAGGCTAAATTTAAAGATCACGATAGCTACGATTCTCTAAAGAACTCGGGTAGCCGAGCGAGAATCCTTCTCACATGGAGTATAAAGTCGAAAGATTACGAATTATTCCCAAACCTAAAAATGGTGATCACTCCTGCCGCGGGAAACGATTGGGTTGAGGCTGATCCGACAGGCAAGGCATCGGTTTTTTACGGTACCTTTCATGGTGAAATCATGCGGGAATCTATTCTCGGCGCAGTACTTTTCATGAATCAAAAGATGAACTTAATGGTTAAGAACTATCAAAACCGGGATTGGGACCGAAATATACAAAGCCAGTGTAGGCTACTGAAAAACCAGACTATATTAATAATCGGTCACGGGAGTATTGGAAAACGTTGCAGCTCTCTTTTCAAAGGACTCGGATCAAATGTCTTGGCGATAAATCGGTCGGGAGGAAATGAAGAGGAAGGTGTTTTCGGCGTTGAATTTTTATCCGAGTTGCTCCCAGAAGCAGACCACATAATCGTAATACTGCCAAGAATAGAATCCGAACTAGGTTTTTTAGATAAGGAATTATTGTTCTTGTGCAAACCCGGTGCCTTTGTCTATAACTTTGGGCGAGGAAACGCTATAAAATCTGAAGCACTTGAATCAACGCTCAGCCACCTTGGTGGAGTCTTCCTTGATGTTACTGACACTGAACCGCTCCCGAAAGAATCGAAGCTATGGGGAAACGAAAAAATTATGATAACACCCCATTCAAGCTGTGTTTACATGGAGTACAAGTCCCTATTTATTGATGATGCGATAGAACTGGTAAGCGGTTTTAAAACTAGCCTAAACCCCTGAACCGATGTAACAACCAGGCTTGGTTTTCCTAAGACACATCCTTTACACTTCCAACTGAATCTCAAACTAGGGAATTTGAGCATATAGGTAAGCTAATCGATTTAACAAGAAATTTGTTTGATGAATACAAAATCTTAGCTCTCATCATTGTAATTATATTTGCAGGCAGGTCCTCCTTTCTGGACTGGAATCATGTGAGCACCGGATCAATGAGACCAGCAATCATCGAAGGAGATAGGGTAGTAATAGACAAAAGGGCCTACGACCTTACTTTGCCTTTCACAAGTTGGAAACTCGCTAATATAGGAAGCCCTTCAAGAGGCGAAATCATTATCTTTAAAAAACACGACAACCCACAACTTTTGATAAAAAGAATTGTGGGTCTCCCCGGAGAAACCATTGAAATAGCAAATAACAAGGTCCGAGTGAATGATGTCCAAGCAGACTATAGGGCGCTTCATAAGAAAGGGTTTAACCATTTAGATCTATACACTCGAACAAACAATGACTTTAAGCTCGAGGTTTTTGAAGATGCGGCGCACCAAATCATGGTCCAAAAAGAAACTAACGACCACCCCAGTTCCTCTATCAAAATAAATATCCCAGATGGCTATTACTTTGTATTGGGAGACAACCGCAGCTCAAGCATAGATTCGAGAAATATTGGATTAATTCCCAGAGAGCACGTCTTCGGAAGGGCTCGTGCAGTCGCATTCTCGGTAGATTACGATAACTTCTATCTCCTTAGAAAAGAACGATTTTTTAAGGACCTTGATTAAAGAAATAATGTTTTTTTTGGTTGTCGGACCTAAAATCCAGCAAGGTTTTTCTGGTCTTTCTAAACTTGTTCATTACCAAGAAGA
>JAYYDI010000167.1:0-21040 GCA_036161055.1 Pseudomonadota bacterium | reverse complement strand
GTCCAGCTAGCTAGCTCATTGCTCCCCGAAGGTCTACACTGAAGAACGAAATTTCTTTGCTTTAAGCAGCGATTTGCTCTCTCCCAAACTTCTTTAAACAAGGGTTCCACGTGAAACGTTCCCCAATTCATAAAACTTCTTCTTTTTACTGGGGAACCAATCAAAAGATTTATACTCTCTGGGCTGAGCACAATTGTCGGAAGACACGAAGCAAGTTCACTGGACTTAAGAATTTTTTCACCGTTTATTCTAATCTCAGACGCACCAGCCCTTGATCGTGAAACACCAACTCGAGATGCTTGAGTGCCTCTATTAATCTCTCCCCTAACAATGCATTCATCTTTTCCTTCCATGATAAACGACCGACGACTATTTGTTGTAAAAGATCTTGCGCTGGACAAAAAGTAGAAAGCATCCAAAAGACTGGTCTTGCCGCTGCCATTTAACCCTAGAACAAAATTAAACCCCGGGTCTAGCTCTAATCTTACCTTGGCTAGGTTGCGGAAATTGGTAATTGAAATTGACTCCAGGCTCATAGGGTCTCTGAAAAAAAATTTTGATAATTCAACTTTAATTTCTCATTTGTTTTATGTGCCTGAATGCGCTCACCCTTATTCACCACTCTCATATTCAACTTAGACTATCAAAAGGGATTTCTATGTCCGCGTGAATTACACGAGAAATCTTCAGCTCAGTAAAATCGCCTATACTTCGGGATTAAAGAGAGATCATTAAGGGGTGAATGGTTTTAGTTAAATTCATCTAGGACCAATTAACTGCACTTTTCTTAAAGCTTCATTGGCATAACGACATACAAAAATTGATCGGCTTCAGGATCTTCTAATATCGCGCTGCTATTAGGATCGTGCAAGGTAATTTTAACCTTTTTGTTATCTATCACGCTTAGAACATCTTGAAGATAACTTACATTGAAACCTATCTGGAGTTCGGCACCCTCATAATTAACGCTCACACTCTCCTCAGCCTCTTCTTGCTCTGGGTTATTGGCGGATAGCTCTAGTTGCGCATTGGTCAAACTCAAGCGAATCCCGCGAAATTTTTCGTTTGAAAGTATCGATGTCCTATTCAATGCCTGACGCAATTCATCCCTTTCTGCCATAACAATTTTGCTCCCCTCTTTTGGGATAACCCTTTGGTAATCGGGAAACTTGCCATCGACGAGCTTTGTGGCAAAGGTATAATTCTCTGATAAGACCTTTAAGTTTGACTGAGAAAATTCTATTTTTACGCCTCCAGCTAGTTCAGGTAAGAGCCTCTGTAACTCGAGAACAGCTTTCCTCGGAACAATTACCTGGACCTCTTTTTCATTCAAGCCGTCTTGTTGGATGTTGCTTAAAGCTAACCTATGTCCATCAGTAGCAACCGCTCGCAGGAAATTTTGTCCTGACTCGATAAGCATTCCGTTTAAAAAAAATCGAACATCTTGATGCGCCATCGCAAAGCTAGTCTTGTCTAGGAGCAATTTGAACTCTTTGGCGTCGGCCTCGACTATTAAATCAGCTTCGCTATCATCAAAGGTTGGAAAATCCTCCGCTGGTAAAGTTGATAGCGTAGACCGAAACCGGCCAGACCTCAGCTTCAACCTGTTCTGGTCCAGAGAAAAATTGATTTCCGCTTTTTCCGGAATTTCTTTGCATATGTCTAAGAGTTTCCTTGCTGGAACAGTCACTAAGCCTTCATCTTCCACAGAGACTTCGACATTTGTTTTAAGCTCTATTTCTAGGTCTGTTCCTGTTATTAAAAGCCTTCCCTTTTTAATTTCTAACAAAAGGTTTTGAAGAATAGGTAGGGCCTGCCTCCTCTCAACAACTCCTGAGACCTGTTGTATAGGTTTTAGCAGTGATTCTCTATCAACCGAAAATTTCATTAGGTTTTTCCCGTTTGCAAAAAATAGTGAGTATTTACTTCTGAATCAAACTGATTCTGTAATTACGAAGTTAATATCCTGAGTAAATTGTTGTAATCTTCCCGAATATCCGAATTGCATTCTCTTAGTTCTTCAATCTTTCTACAAGCGTGAAGAACTGTAGTATGATCTCGTCCTCCAAACGAATCTCCTATTTCTGGAAGACTGTGTGTCGTGATCGCTTTCGATATGGCCATTGCCAACTGCCTGGGCCTTGCAATAGACCTTGTTCTTCTTTTTGAATTTAACTCTCCGACCCTTACTTTATAATAGTCAGCCACTGTCTTTTGAATATTTTCAATACTCACCTGACGGTCTTGTATTGCTATTAGGTCCCTAAGGGCGTCTCTAGCTTGCTCAATGTTAATTTCTCGGCCAGTGAACTTCGCGTTCGCTATCACTCTTTTTAAAGCACCCTCCAACTCTCGAACATTCGATCTAATTCTTTCTCCGAGGAAAAAAGCTGTATCACTGGGCAACACGACCCCTTCCAGTTCAGCTTTCTTCATTAAAATTGCTACCCGTGTTTCTAATTCGGGTGGCTCTACGGGTGCAGTCATTCCCCAAACGAATCTACTCTCTAGTCTTTCCTCCAAGCCATCAATTTCCTTTGGATAGCGATCGCATGTTAGAACAATTTGGCTTCCGTCTTCTTGAAGTCGGTTGAATACATGAAAGAATTCTTCTTGTGTTTTCATCCCCTTTGCTAAAAATTGTATATCATCCATCAACAAAACGTTCACTGTGCGGTAGTACTGTGTGAAATCAGCCATTTTACCTCGTTCTATAGCCCGAACCATATCCTCCATAAACCTCTGGGAATACATGTAGGCTACTTTTAAAGAGGGGTGGCGTTCTGCAATGGAGTTTCCAACAGCATGCATAAGATGGGTTTTGCCTAAGCCCACCCCGCCGTAAAGTAGAAGTGGGTTGTATGAAGAACCCCCCACATTTTCGGATACTTGCAGCGCTGCTGCTCTGGCGAGCTGATTAGATCGCCCTTCGACAAAAGAGTCAAAGGTAAACTCTTTGTTGAGTTCTAGAAGCGGGAAGAATCTTTCTCTTGTGGCAAAAGTGTTTGAATTTGATGAAGATTGCATTGGCGATGATTCTTTCTCTAACTCATTACCACCAATCTCAATTTTTAATTCGCCTTGAATGAGTCCTTGATGAATTAAGAGCGTTTTTATTCGCAAAAGATATTCTCGCTCGACCGTATCTTTAATAAACTTATTGGGGGCCAATAGCCAAACGTCAGCGTTTTTCTCTACTAGCTGTAACGGCAATATCCAAGTATTAAACTCACTGCCTGGCAACTCTTCCTTCATACCAGCCAAACAACGAGTCCAAATCTTCTCAGACAAAATTTACCTCTCAGAGACGTTAAAAGTGAAGAACCTTAAAATGACTTGCCAATCGCGCTTGTTGAAATTCTTAAAGCACTCAATGATGGTAACCTTAAATGAGCTTCCGCCACAACAGAATTTTCTGGCGCAGGTGAAAAAAAATACTATTATCATATGCTTATAGTTTTATTATGTTGAAATAACGTTGCTAACTTGTGGAAAACTTGTGGAAAAAAAAAGTGTAGAAAAGTTATTTAAAAAAACTTTCTCTTTGTAAGCTTTTTTCCACAAATTATAAAAAAGTTTCTAACTGGTTATCTTTCTTTTTTCCTAACTCGAGATTGTTGATCTCTTTTGCTTTTTTTGATTTCTTAACAACAGGGCCTTACTTAATAAAAACAATAACAATAATTTTTTAATATAATATTAATTATATTGAATAGAGCCTCGTTTGACGTCCGTGTGTCTACTAATTTAGAATCGCCCTCCTCAGTGTCTATTCGGTGATCAAAAATGAAAAGAACTTTCCAACCAAGTGTTCTGAAACGAAAACGTACCCACGGTTTTAGATCGAGAATGTCAACAAAAGCTGGGAGATTATTGCTGAACAGGCGCAGGGCCAAAGGGAGAAAACGCTTATCAGCCTAAGCTAATTCGTGAATTTTAGGTACACCCCCTTTTTCCTCCAATCAGCGAGTACGTCAAGAGGTGAATCAAAGTTTTTCTAGTAGAAACAAGCTAACAAATACCGCTCAATTTGATGAGGTGTTTAAGAAGCGTAGTAAAGCTCTGAAAACAGCAGAGTTTCTGTTTTTATTAAAGGATAACTTAATGGATAAAAATCGGCTTGGTATCATAGTTAGTAAAAAAAATATTCCCCTCTCTGTTGACAGAAATAAGTTAAGGCGTCTAATTAGAGAGGGATTTCGCACGATGTTGCCTCCCACACTAGGAATAGACTTAGTGGTTTTGGTCAAGCCAGCGGCTAATCAGAGTAAAAACGTTTGGCCTTCATTGAAGTATCTTTTCCTCTCTGTCAATCCAAAAGAACAAGGAAATGAACTTTGAAATTTAGTCTACTGTTCTTGATAAAAGCTTATCAATATTCACTGTCTTTTTTTATTGGAAGACAATGCAGATTTTATCCGAGCTGCTCTTCATACGCTTATGAAGCTATCGAAAATCACGGCTCATTCAAAGGTTTATTTCTTAGTTTGAAAAGAGTTACAAGATGCCATCCCTTTTGCGATGGTGGATATGATCCCGTACCACCACGAACAACAGAAGGACAAACCTAAATGGATTATCAAAGAATATTTATCCTTTTAGGTTTGGCTGTTACTTCTTACCTATTAATCCTGGCTTGGAACGAAGACTATGGCAGCGCAAAAAAGAGCAATAACGCCTCAAAACTTTCTGGTACCTCTGCACAGGAAATGCTTGAAGAAACGCCGCAATTGGAAATTTTAAGTGACGAGGATCAAATTCCTAGAATTACCGATCAAGGGGCTCGTACCGAAAATAGAGAGAAATTAGAAAAAAGTCTTCGACCGTTAATAAACATTTCTACAGACCTTTTTGATTTAAAGATCGCTTTGGATGGGGGAGACATCACAAGTGTTGCTCTGCGAGAATATCCAACCGATCTAGACGATCCAGAAAACCCGTTCTTGCTCGTCGATCCCAGAAATTCTTACGTGGCCCAGTCTGGGCTAATAGGTCAGGACGGGACTGACAAGAAAGCGGAGCGGCCGACCTTTAAAAGCGCGAAGGCCAACTACGCAATGGGTTCAGCCGACGAATTGTTAGTGGAACTATTTTACACTCAGGAAAGCGGAACGGAAATCAAGAAAGTTTTTAGGTTTCGTAGGGGCGATTATTTAGCGAATATATCTTATGAGATAAGTAACAGTTCTGCGGAAGACTGGGTAGGAGCAATGTACGCCCAAATCAAGCGAGATGGAAAGGTGCCAGCTGGTTTTGAGGGAAATTTTATGGGTATGCAGCCATTCGTAGGAGCGGCTACCAGGACTCAGGACCAGATCTTTGAGAAAATAGAATTTGACGATTTGAATGAAGCCCCGTTCCGTTTAACTAGATCGGAGGGCTACATGGCCATGGTACAGCATTACTTCATAACAGCCTGGGCACCAACTGAGAAGACTACCTTGCAAAATTATTACGCGAGGAGATTGGGCTCCAGTGATGTTTACTTGATGGGTCTGACTACCCAGCCAATAACAATAGCACCAGGAGATCAACAAAAAATTTCAATTGGCTTTTATGCGGGACCTAAAAACCAGTATAGGTTACAGGAAATAGCTACCGGCCTTGATCTCACTGTAGATTATGGATTCCTTTGGTGGTTATCGCAGCCTTTGTTTTATCTTCTTACATACGTGCACGGTTTAGTTGGCAATTGGGGATTAGCAATCATTGGTCTTACATTAATCGTAAAGCTAATCCTTTGGCCATTATCAGCATCGGGTTATCGTTCCATGGCTAAGATGCGAAAGCTAAGTCCTGAAATGGCTCGGCTAAAAGAACGGCATGGAGATGACAAGCAGGCATTTTCTCAGGCTATGATGGAGCTTTATAAGAAAGAAGGTACAAATCCGTTAGGGGGGTGTTTCCCGATTCTCCTGCAAATGCCGGTGTTTTTAGCGCTTTATTGGACGTTAATGGAGAGTGTGGAGCTGCGACAAGCGCCATTTTTTCTATGGATAAAGGATCTCTCTGTAATGGATCCCTTCTTTGTCTTACCGATCTTGATGGGCGTTTCAATGTACCTTACACAGAGAATGCAACCCGAGCCACCAGACCCTGTTCAGGCGGCTGTTTTTAAGTATATGCCAATCGTTTTTACGTTTTTATTTCTCTGGTTCCCCTCGGGTCTTGTTCTTTACTGGTTAGTAAATAATATTCTATCGATCTTTCAACAATGGTTCGTTACGCGCCAATTAGAAAAATCAGGTTGAACCAGAGATGATTATGGCCTCCGTCAACGATACGATTGCGGCCATAGCTACCCCGCCAGGAAAAGGGGGTATTGGTATCGTTCGTATATCAGGGCCTGACGCTTCTCGGATAGGCAAAGAGATTTCAAAAAAAGAAACGGAGGCGAGAGTAGCTACTTTCGTTAGCTTCTATGATTCGCGCAACAGGCCGATAGACCAAGGATTGTTGATTCGCTTTAAAGGACCTCAGTCTTTTACAGGAGAGGATCTAGTAGAACTTCAGGGACATGGAGGTCCTATTGTCATGGACCTTTTGTTAAAAACAGCTATTAAGCTGGGAGCAAGACAGGCTCTTCCCGGGGAATTCAGCCAGAGAGCTTTTCTGAACGACAAAATAGATCTCGTTCAAGCGGAGGCCATAGCTGATCTCATAAATAGTTCGAGCGAGCAGGCAGCGCTCGGATCAGTTCGGTCGTTACAAGGAGATTTTTCGAACAAAATTAACCATATTTTAGAAAAACTTATTCAAGTCAGAGTTTTAACCGAAGCCACAGCAGATTTTCCTGAGGATGACATTGATGCAGAAATTGGCCGCGACGAGAAAAAGATCTTAGAGCAATTGTTAAGAGGTCTTGAAGGACTGCTAAACGGAGCGAAAGAAGGTGAGGCTTTCTCGCAAGGCGTTAACCTAGTTCTCACAGGAAAGCCTAATGCGGGGAAGTCAAGTTTAATTAATGCGTTGTGCAAAAAGGATGTATCGATAGTTACAGATATCCCAGGTACAACAAGAGACGTAGTTAGGGACGATGCTTTAATCGGAGGCATTACCTTTAGGATTTTAGACACCGCTGGCATAAGAAAAGCAAGAAATGAAATTGAGCTGGAAGGGGTCAAAAGGGCGTTATTGGAAGCGGAGCAAGCGGACATCATCCTTAATCTAGTTGACTTAACCGAGAATTTGACCCGAAAACAAATGGAAGAGCTCGAAAAAAATAAGCGAAATCGCGAGTTGGTAGTTTACAATAAAATAGATCTTGTAGACCGATTTGAGGATTTTGACAATTTCTTGTGTGTTTCAGCAAAAACGGGCCAGGGTCTGGACATACTTCAAGGTAGATTAATAAAAAAGCTCGGGCTTGTTAACAGCGGGGATTCAATATTTAGTGCAAGACGCAGGCATATAACAGCGATTGAAAGTACGCGAGCCCATATTTTAAGAGCGACGAACTTAATAGAGAATAAGAGCCAAAGTGATATGTTCGCCGAAGAATTGAGACTGGCTCAGGTTGCCCTTGACTCGATTACAGGCGCCTTTTCCACTGACGATCTATTAGGAGAGATTTTTAATAATTTTTGCATAGGGAAATGACGTATGAGGGTGAGCAGAAGTAACACTCTGACCCTTAAAATCTAGCTAGAGGTTTCTATGGATTCATTCGATGTGATTGTTGTAGGGGGAGGGCACGCTGGCACGGAGGCAGCCTTAGCGGCTGCCCGAGCCGGAGCAAAAACTTTGATGCTAACTCAAAACATCGAAACTGTTGGCCAAATGTCCTGTAATCCTGCTATCGGAGGTATTGGAAAAAGCCATCTTGTAAAAGAAATAGACGCACTTGGAGGAGCGATGGCACTAGCTGCTGATCGAGCTGGTATCCATTGGCGAATACTTAATTCAAGAAAAGGCCCCGCCGTTCAAGCGACTAGAGCTCAAGCCGATAGATCCTTATACAAGGCAGCCATCCGAGAAACAGTGGAGGGACAGCCTGGTTTATCAATATTTCAACAATCAGTAGTCGATCTTAAATTCAAAGGACAAAAGGTAGATTCCGTAGTTACAGATAATGGGCTGAGAATAAAAACGAAAAGTCTTGTTCTTACGGTAGGCACGTTTCTAAGCGGAGTTATTCATGTTGGACTAGACAAGCAGGCTGGCGGGAGGATGGGCGATGCTCCTTCTAACTTGTTAGCCGAAAAATTGAGAGGTTTAAATTTTGGGGTTGGTCGCCTTAAAACTGGTACTCCGCCGCGAATTGATGGCAAGACAGTAAATTTCGACTTACTTGAACAGCAACCCGGTGAACCAGATCGACCCACCATGTCATTTTTGGGCAAACCGGAAGGTCATCCGAGACAAGTCCTATGTCATATAGCGCATACTAATGAAAAGACCCACAATTTGATAAAAAAAGGTTTGGATCGATCGCCCCTTTACACTGGAAAAATAGATGGTATCGGTCCAAGGTATTGCCCCTCCATTGAAGACAAGGTAGTGAGATTTTCAGGCAAAACCCATCATCAAATTTTTATTGAACCAGAGGGACTGGGGACGCAAGAGCTTTATCCTAACGGAATAAGTACAAGTTTGCCTTATGATGTGCAACTTGACCTTGTCAGATCCATTGAAGGCTTTGAAAACGCGCACATTACAAGACCTGGTTACGCGATCGAATACGATTATTTTGAGCCTAGGGACCTTTATCCGAGTCTTCAAACGAAAAAAATCGGAGGCCTTTTTTTCGCAGGACAGATAAACGGAACCACCGGATATGAAGAGGCAGCCGCCCAAGGTCTAATTGCCGGTTTGAACGCGGCTCGTCTTTGTCAAGACAAAGAGCTTTGGGTTCCGAAAAGAAGCGAAGCATATATAGGAGTGTTAATCGACGATCTTGTTACCATGGGGACCAAAGAGCCTTATCGAATGTTCACTTCCAGGGCAGAATATCGATTAATTCTTCGCCAGGACAATGCTGATAGACGATTAACACCTAAGGGCCGGGAACTTGGAATCATTGGCGAGGAAAGATGGGCGAAATTCTCTGAAAAAAGCGATCAAATAGAGCAGCTAGCCAATAAGATAAAGAAAATATTTATTTCGGCGGAGGACAAAAACGTTAACGCGATGCTCAATAAGCCATTAGGTAGAGAATATAGTCTGTTCGAAGTCATGAAACGGCCTGAGATTAAAGGGACTGGCTTATTGGAGGCAGCAGGTTTAAAAGATATTTCTCCAGTCGTCGCCCAGCAGATCGAAATAGATTGCAAGTATGAAGGCTATATTAGTCGCCAGGAAAAGGAGATAGAAAAAAACAGATCTCAGTTTGATCAGGCGATTCCCTCTGATTTTTGTTTTGAATCTATACCTGGCTTATCAAACGAAGCAAAGCAGAAGTTAATGCTTATAAAACCAAAGAATTTGGGGCAGGCTGGAAGAATACCTGGTATGACCCCAGCCGCTGTTTCTCTTCTGATGGTCTATTTAAAAAAGGAAGACAGTATAAAAAACGTGCAAGTTGATTGATGTCATTAGGCTCTGCCATAAAATGTGGACTTACATCTATGAGTCTAGAGAGTAATGAAAATTTTATTTCCAATCTAGAGGCTTATCTTGTTTTACTATCTAGGTGGAACAGAGTGACTAATCTTTCCGGGATTAAAAGACTTAAAGAGATGGTGCCTATCCACCTGCTGGACTCACTATCTGTTCACGCCTTTATAGAAGGGAACACCATTTTAGATGTAGGAAGCGGTGCCGGCCTGCCTGGCATACCGCTAGCGATTTTGTACCCAAAAAAGTTTTTTACCCTGTTAGACTCGAATGGCAAGAAAACAAGATTTATGCGACAAGCTGTAATAGATTTAAAACTCGATAATGTTCAGATAATCAAGGAAAGAGTGGAGTCTTTTCAGGGAGAGTTTGATCATGTTATCTCGAGAGCATTTAGCTCGCTCAGGAATTTTTTGGACTCTAGTGAGCGATTAGTTAAACCGGGTGGGACCCTTTTGGCTATGAAAGGAGATAAAGTGGAACAGTTGAACGTTAAGAAGATTCGGGTTTTCCCTCTAGTGGTCCCTGAAATAAATTCACCCCGCCATCTTTATGTAATTAAAAAACCTACGAGATTTATTAAGTGACGATAGTATTTGCCATTGCAAACCAAAAAGGCGGCGTTGGTAAAACGACGACAAGTGTCAACTTAGCCGCGTCGCTTGGATTAATGAACAGACGGGTGCTACTTATAGATCTTGACCCACAAGGCAATGCTACGATGGGAAGCGGTATGGAAAAAAAAGAGCTTCCTTACTCTGTATACGATGTATTAATCGGAGAAAAATCTGCGGAGGAAAGTTTAGTGAAGGCTGAAGCTGCCGGTTACGATGTTATCGGAGCGAATTCTGATTTGATTGGAGCGGAGATAGAGCTCCTGGATCTTGATAGGAGAGAATATAGACTCAAAGACGCATTGTTAAATTTCGAGGGGAAATACGATTTTATTGTGTTAGATTGCCCTCCCGCATTAGGAGTTTTAACCCTGAATGGGTTAGTAGCATCAGATAGTGTTATTGTGCCTATGCAGTGTGAGTATTATGCGCTTGAAGGGCTCACGGCACTACTAGATACCATAGATCGAATATCGTCTAGCCTGAATCCTAAACTAAAGGTCGAGGGATTACTTCGAACTATGTACGATCCGAGAAATAGTCTAAGCAGAGATGTTTCGCTACATTTGATAGACCACTTTGGTGATGCTGTTTACAGGACTATTGTTCCCAAGAATGTCCGGCTTGCTGAGGCTCCTAGTTATGGTGTGCCAGTGCACTTTTTTGATAAATACTCCAGGGGATCCAGGGCATATCTAGCCCTAGCTGGCGAGGTACTGAATAGGCATCCAGAAGCGGCAGATAAGGTTGATGACAATGGTGAATAAAAAAAGAGGTCTTGGAAGGGGCCTGGATGCATTATTGCCGAAGAAAAACACCAACTTGGTGGAAGATACTTTCGAAGATGGCTTGAGAGATATTCCGATAACAAATATTCGCGCAGGCAAATACCAGCCGAGAAGAGTATTTCGCGAGGAATCATTGGAGGAATTAGGGGCATCAATTGTTTCTCAAGGCCTTGTACAACCAATTATCGTAAGACAGATCGAGAAGGGCGATTACGAAATCATATCAGGAGAGCGTCGCTGGAGAGCATCTAAACTGGCAGGGCTCGAAACAGTTCCTGCGATTGTCAAAGAAGCCAATGATGAATCAGTTTTGGCGATGTCATTGATCGAAAACATTCAGAGAGAAAACCTGAATCCGCTGGAAGAGGCCTATGCAATGCAGCGCTTAATAGATGAGTTTAATTTAACTCATGAAGAGGTAGCAAAGTCATTAGGAAAATCAAGGAGTGGGGTTTCGAACACGCTACGGTTAATTAACTTGAATCTCGAAGTTGCTCAACTGCTTTCAGACGGAAAAATTGAAATGGGCCATGCAAGAGCTTTACTCGGGGCAGAAGGTGACCGACAACTCTTTTTAGCAAACATAATCCTCAAAGAATCTCTTAATGTCCGGCAAACAGAAGAATTAATTAGAAAAGATTTGATTAGGCAAGATAATCGGACGTCGCCCCCGAGAAAGAGCGATCCTGACAAGGAGCGATTAGAGACGGAATTGAGCCAAAGGCTTGGACAGCCAGTAAAAATTACTAGCTCAGTTGCAGGGAAAGGGAAACTAGAAATTGCATTTTCGTCTCTTGATGAGCTCGATGGACTTCTAGCCCGTCTTGGCTACCAGGATTAATTTTACATGTAGTCTTTTCTCGAGGTTAGTAACAATCCAAAATTCTAATAAATTTCTTAAATCCTTCAGTTCGAAGTTGCTCACTAACCGCTTAATCACTATACTTCGCTTGGAAAATTTGAAGAGTTCAAGGAGAGTTCTTACTGTTGGCAAAAGTTTCTAATCCGCTGTTAAAGGTTCTCCAAATCCAAATTTTTATGGCATCAATCTTGGGGCTGCCTCTTTTTTTTTCAGAGTAGATAGCACCGTGGCCATTTTATCGGCTTTAACGGTCGTGGTTGTTCCAGGATTGTACACTTTGTTCGTGAGCTCGTTGCCTCTGAGGAGTGGTTCGACAGGGATAGGAAGGGTTTTAAAGGCAGAGATTGGAAAATACTGTATTACGCTATCGTTGTTGATCTGGATTTTCGTATCGGTAGAGGACTTAAATCCGGTGATTTTTTTCGTTTCTCTTCTGGTTCTATACTTCAGTCCAGCGCTGTTGCCTCTCGTAACGAGGATCGAGAAAGATAAATCGACATGACCAAGACCATTAATCAAGGATAGAAGTTTTTCAGATAAAAGAATTTTATGGCTACAGAATACGAAACCTCAGCGGACTATATCCAACATCATTTAACAAACCTGACCTATGGTCGCTTCCCAAATGGGGACTGGGGTTTCGCGCGCGGTCAAGAGGATATTAACTCCATGGGTTTCTGGGCGATTAACGTTGATACGATGTTTTGGTCAGTGTCCTTGGGCCTTATTTTCTTAGGGGTTTTTTCTTGGGCAGCGAAAAAAGCAAAACCCGGTGTTCCGGGAGGGCTCCAGAACTTCTGCGAGTATGCAGTAGAATTCGTTGAGAACAACGTGACACAAGTATTCGGCGCTCGGCCCAACCCAATAATTGGACCTCTCTCCTTAACGATTTTGGTTTGGGTCTTTTTAATGAACCTAATGGATCTTGTCCCGGTGGACTGGATACCCCACGCCGCTGCTTTAGCTGGGATACCCTACATGAAAGTAGTATCGACTACCGACCCGAATGCTACGCTCGGAATGTCGATTTCAGTGTTTGTGCTGGTCTTGTATTACAATTTCAAAATTAAAGGTCCCATTACTTTCGGAAAAGGTTTGGTGACTCACCCAGTTCCTCATTGGAGCATGTACTGGTTTAACTTCATATTGGAAACGGTAGATATGCTGGCAAAGCCACTCTCGCATGGTTTAAGGCTTTTTGGTAACTTGTACGCTGGGGAGATGATTTTTATCTTGATCGCACTTTTGCCGTTCTATGCTCAGTGGCTTCTTTCGCTGCCTTGGGCAATATTTCACATATTGATTATTTGTTTGCAGGCTTTTGTGTTTATGATCTTGACGATCGTATATCTTACTCAAGCACATGAAACCGACGAGCATTAAACTAAGAAAACAAAAGTATTTATAACGTAGGAGAAAAAATAATGGAAAGCTCGCTTATATTGGTCGCTGGAGGAATCCTCATGGGTTTGGGAGCGATCGGTAGTGGAGTCGGAATTGGTATATTGGGAGGCAAGTATCTGGAAGGCGTCGCACGTCAGCCGGAGCTTCAGCCGATGCTTTTGACTCAACTCTTCATTTCTTTGGCGCTAGTTGATGCGGTTCCTATCATCGCAGTAGGCATATCGCTTTATATGATATTTGCGCTCTAACAGCTGGGCCTTTTTAAGGGAGAGCATCAGTGAACATTAATCTAACTATATTAGGGCAAGCTATTTCCTTCGCGCTCTTTGTGCTCTTTTGTATGAAGTACGTTTGGCCGCCCCTCACTAATATTCTAAGAGAACGCAGAGAGTCGATAATTGACGGTCTAGAAAAAGCGGCTCGGGCTGAAAAAGAACTCGAGCAAGCCAACGATGCAGCAGAGCAGGAACTCGAGCAAGCTAAAAAGCAGTCCTCTGAGTTAATTTCGCAAGCAAGATCAAGAGCTGCTCAGTTAGAAGAAGAAGCGAAAGAACGAGCCAAAGAAGAGGCTGCAAGAATTATTGCTGGAGCGCAAAGTCAGATAGATCAGGAGATTAGCAGAGCCAGAGAAGAGCTAAGGGCTAGGGTAGGAACGTTGGCTGTTCAGGGCGCTGAAAAAATATTGGGCACTGCCGTTGACCGTAACGCTCACGAAAATATGCTCAAAAAGCTAGCAGAGGAGCTATAGGGACCTGATGGCTGAGGCAGAACTTGCGACAGTTGCTCGGCCTTACGCGCGGGCAATCTTTTCCAGTGCACTAAGCGCGAATGGGAGACTTGATCATTGGTCGGAGGTACTCTCCTTGCTGGTGGCGGTGTCAAATGACAAATCTGGCAGGGAGATATTAGATAGTCCGGTTTATACGAATCAGCAAAAAACAGAATTTTTTGAAAGTGTTCTGACCGGAAGATTAGATGTTGAGGCAAAGAATCTCATCTCGCTCCTTGCTGAGTTCAACCGGGTGGGTCTGCTATCTTCAATAGCGGAAATATACGAGCTGATGAAAGCACGCCATCAAAAAACCCTGGAGGTTGAAATAACTAGTGCCTACGAATTATCCAGTGATGAATCCGAAGCTCTCAAAAATGCTCTCAGTGAAAAGCTGGGAAGAGATATTAAGTTAGATATAAGCGTAGACGAGAAATTAATTGGCGGCGCGATAATAAAAGCAGAAGACAACGTCATTGACGACTCTGTCAAAGGCAAGCTGGAGAAGTTTGCAAAGAATTTGAACTAACATAAGCAATTTTTGGAAACTTAGATTTCCTTCGAGGAAAAGAATATGGAACAACTAAATCCTTCTGAAATCAGTGACATTATAAAGCAACGAATTGAGAGTCTAGATGTTTCTTCAGAGGCACGTAACGAGGGAACTATTGTCAGTGTTTCTGATGGTATCGTCAGGATTCACGGGCTCGCCGATGTCCAAAACGGGGAGATGATTGAGTTTCCAGGAAATGTGTTTGGATTCGCTCTTAACTTAGAACGAGATTCTGTGGGTGCTGTTGTGCTTGGCGATTATAAGGCGCTCAAGGAGGGCCAAAAGGTTCATTGCACTGGAAGAATTCTTGAGGTTCCTACAGGACCAGAGCTGTTAGGTCGTGTAGTAGATGCATTAGGTAAGCCGATTGACGGGAAGGGCCCAATTAATGCAGAGGCGTCTTCTCCTGTGGAAAAAGTAGCGCCCGGTGTTATTGCTCGCCAGCATGTCGACCAGCCTGTTCAGACAGGATTGAAGTGCATTGATTCCATGATTCCAGTTGGAAGAGGACAAAGGGAGCTAATTATCGGAGACCGACAAACCGGCAAAACTGCTATTGCGTTGGATGCTATTATTAATCAGGCTCAGTCGGGCATTAAATGCGTTTATGTGGCGATAGGCCAAAAGAATTCCTCTGTTGCAAATGTTGTTCGTACGCTTGAAGAACATGGCGCCATGGAAAATACCATTATTGTTGTAGCAGGCGCTGCTGACCCTGCGCCCATGCAGTACGTTTCTGCATATTCTGGGTGTGCAATGGCGGAACACTTCCGAGATCGAGGAGAGGATGCATTGATTATATATGATGACCTAACCAAGCAGGCGCAGGCTTATCGGCAGGTTTCTCTTTTACTCAGGCGACCACCAGGCAGAGAGGCTTATCCAGGAGACGTATTTTATCTGCACTCTCGATTATTAGAACGAGCCGCGAGAGTAAACGAAGATTACGTTGAGGATTTCACAAACGGTGAAGTAAAAGGAAAAACCGGCTCCCTTACGGCATTACCGATAATTGAGACCCAAGCAGGTGACGTTTCTGCATTTGTTCCTACGAATGTGATTTCCATCACAGATGGACAGATATTTCTAGAATCCGACAAATTTAATGCTGGAGAGCGTCCCGCGATGAATCCGGGAATATCGGTTTCTCGAGTTGGCGGTGATGCTCAAGTAAAGTTTATGTCAAAGATATCGGGTGGTATTAAGCTTGCTTTGGCGCAGTATAGGGAATTAGCAGCATTTTCCCAGTTCGCTTCAGATCTCGACGATGCGACTCGGCGCCAGTTAGAGCATGGCGAGCGAATTAATGAACTGATGAAACAAAAGCAATATTCTCCGATGACGGTAGCGGAGATGGGCGTGGTCTTATATGCCGCAAACGAGGGATTTCTTCAGGATATCGAGGTTGAAAAGATACTAGATTTTGAAGCCGCTCTTATATCTTATATGAATTCCGAAGAAGCTTCCTTTATGGAACAAGTCAATAAAGAAGGCGCCTACAGTGAAGACGTAGTGAATAAAATGCATCAATCAATAGAGAAGTTTAAAAACACACAGACCTGGTAAAAAGTAGAAAGCTAGAATATGGCAAGTGCAAAAGAACTTAGAAAACAAATAGGCAGCATAAAAAACACGCAGAAAATAACCAGTGCTATGGAGATGGTTGCTGCCAGCAAAATGCGAAAAGCTCAAGAGCGCATGGCTCGGGGCAGACCTTACTCTGACTACATAAGATCTGTGATTGGGCACGTCGCCAATGCTTCTCCCGAGTATAGACATTCCTTCATGAAGGAAAGAGACGTAAAAAGAGTAGGTTATATAGTGGTCACCACAGACAAAGGTTTGTGCGGAGGACTGAATGTAAATCTTTTGAAAGCCGTGGTTGCTGATTTAAAAAAGTTTTCTGAGGAGCAGATTGAGTATGATCTCTGCTTGATTGGTAACAAGGGTGCGCAGTTCTTTCGTAGCTATGGGGGCAACGTCACGGCGGCAAGTAGTCATTTAAGTGAGGAACCAAAAATCAGCGACCTTATTGGCAGTATAAAGGTAATGCTAGATGCCTTTGAAGCCGGAGAAGTGGATAAGATCTACCTTGCAAACAATGTTTTCGTTAATACCATGACCCAGTCTCCAACCATTCGACAACTGGTCCCCTTGGATCCATCAAAGGAAGAAGGTATAGAGGGGCATAGATGGGATTATATTTACGAGCCGGACGCAAGGCAGCTGATAGAGGGTCTAGTTACTCGTTTCATAGAGGCCCAGGTATATCAAGCTGTAGTTGAAAACGTGGCCTGTGAGCAAGCTGCAAAAATGATTGCTATGAAAAGTGCGACAGATAACGCGGGTGATTTGATCGACGAGTTAGAGTTAGTCATGAACAACGCTCGTCAAGCGGCGATTACACAGGAATTGTCAGAAATAGTGAGCGGGGCGGCAGCTGTATAAAACTTCGTCGTCAAGAATAAGGTAAAGAGGAAAAAAATAATGAGCAGCGGAAAAGTCGTATCGGTAATTGGAGCCGTAATAGATGTTGAATTCCCGAGAGAAGAAGTGCCTCAAGTTTATGATGCTTTAAAAATCGACCAGAGTAACACTACACTTGAGGTTCAACAGCAATTGGGTGATGGGGTCGTAAGGACAATTGCAATGGGTGCGTCAGAGGGAATTGCTAGGGGAGTCTCGGTATCAAACACCAATGCACCAATCTCTGTTCCTGTTGGGGATGCAACCCTTGGCAGAATTATGGATGTTTTGGGAAACCCGATAGACGAAAAGGGACCTATAAACGAAAAAGAGAGAATGCCCATTCATCGGGATCCGCCTACTTTCGAGGAGCAAGCGGGCGGAAGAGACCTGCTTGAAACAGGCGTAAAAGTAATTGATTTAATATGTCCTTTTGCAAAGGGTGGTAAAGTCGGCCTCTTTGGCGGTGCGGGTGTAGGAAAGACAGTTACCATGCTTGAGCTCATTAACAACATTGCAAAAGAACACTCAGGTCTTTCCGTGTTCGCCGGCGTGGGAGAGCGGACGAGAGAAGGAAATGACTTCTATCACGAGATGCAAGATGCCGGTGTCATTGACAAGATATCAATGGTTTTCGGGCAGATGAACGAGCCCCCAGGAAATCGGCTACGAGTGGCCTTATCAGGTCTAACTATGGCGGAAAAGTTTCGTGATGATGGCAAAGACGTCCTTTTATTTGTTGACAATATCTATCGTTATACACTTGCGGGCACAGAGGTCTCGGCTTTGTTAGGCAGGATGCCCTCAGCAGTTGGATATCAGCCAACACTTGCTGAAGAGATGGGAGTGCTTCAAGAGAGAATCACTACGACGAAAGATGGTTCTATCACATCAGTCCAGGCTGTATATGTTCCAGCGGATGACCTGACTGACCCGTCGCCTGCAACAACATTTGCGCACCTTGACTCAACGGTTACGCTTTCGAGGGATATTGCCGCTCTAGGTATATACCCGGCTGTGGATCCGTTAGATTCAACTAGCCGACAGTTAGATCCACTTGTAGTCGGGGAAGAGCATTACAACGTAGCTCAGGGCGTTCAGGGTATTCTTCAGCGATACAAAGAATTAAAAGATATAATAGCTATTTTAGGAATGGACGAGCTTTCAGAGGAAGATAAATTAACCGTCTTCAGAGCAAGAAAAGTAAGCCAATTTTTCTCTCAACCCATGCACGTAGCGGAGGTTTTCACTGGCCAGCCGGGAGTTTACGTCTCTCTCGCGGATACTATTAGGAGCTTTAAAGGGATTCTGGAAGGAGAGTATGACTCACTTCCAGAAGCGGCTTTTAGCATGGTCGGAAGTATTGAGGAAGCCGTCGAAAAAGCCAAGACTCTTTAAGTAGGAAAAGTTTTATGGCCCCAACTGTACTTTGTAGCATTGTCAGCGCTGAGGAAGAAATTTTCAGTGGACCCGTTGAGATGGTTGTTGCAACAGGAACTATTGGTGAACTAGGGATACTCCCTGGCCACACACCTCTTCTAACCGGTGTCCGTCCAGGCCCTGTTCGCCTTACTATAGAAGGCGGCATAGAGGAGACCTTTTATGCTTCTGGCGGTTACCTAGAGGTTCAGCCGACCTCCATCACGATCCTTGCAGATACAGCATTGAGAGCGGAGGACCTCGATGAGGCCGCTGCATTAGAGGCTCAGAAAAAAGCGGAAAAAGATTTAGCGGATCAAAACAGTGATATTGATTTTGCCCGAATCGCAGCAGATCTAAATGAGCAAGCTGCTATACTTAGGACTATCAGGAGAACTAATGTCGGGAAAAAGCTTAGCAAAGATAGATCTAAGGATCCCTAAAGCATAATTGGCGCAGATCGAAATAATTAAGCTGTTGCCCTAAACCTGAGAGAATTTAGGGTAAACTCTCTTGCCATGAAAAGCCCTATTGAAATTGCGATTTTAGCCGCCGGAGCGGGAAGTCGCATGCGCTCAGAAAAACCTAAAGTTTTGCAGACTTTAGGAGGAGAGCCTCTTCTTTACCATATCCTCAAAACTGTTCATGACTTGAACCCAACGAAAATCCATATTGTTGTCGGACAACATGCACCTGAGATAAAGCAGTGGATGAATAATAAATGGGAAATTAATTGGGTCATGCAGAAGGAACCGAAGGGAACTGGTAATGCCTTGGCTCAAGTTGTTCCTCACCTAATGGAAGGAAGCAGATTACTTGTTCTTTTGGGTGATGCTCCCTTGGTAAAAAGAAAAACAATGGAAGGCCTGTTATCAGAAAGGGGCGACCTTGTTATTTTGACTACTAGGGTAGCGAATCCAACGGGTTATGGAAGAATTGTGAGAGAACGAGGAAAATTGTTGGAGATTGTTGAAGAAAAAGACGCTAGCAAATCACAAAGACTTATAAATGAAATTAATACCGGTGTTATGGCAATTAATTCAGCGAAGGTAGAGGATTGGGTGAAGAAAATCTCAGACGACAATGTCCAAAAAGAACACTTGTTAACGGATATAGTTAAAATCGCGAATAAAGAAAAAGCTTCGGTGTCCTCTATAGCGGTATCCGACCCTACCGAGGTTGAAGGCGTCAATACCTTTTCTCAATTAGCTAAAATGGAGCGAGTTTTGCAAAAAGATAAAGCCGAGAAATTGATGGAGTCTGGGGTTCAAATCATGGACCCGGCACGTATTGACATAAGGGGGACTCTGATAGCAGGGAAGGAAGTCAGTATAGATATCAATTGTGTTTTTGAAGGGAAAGTTGTCCTTGGAGACAATGTTGAGATTGGCCCTAATTGTGTTGTTTCCAATTCTAAACTTGGCCCGGGGACGGTCCTGAAACCAAATTCCGTTTTAGAGGGTGCAGAGACAGGAAAAAACTGTAGTGTTGGTCCTTTTGCGCGGCTGCGCCCGGGAGCATTACTTGGTGACGATGTCTCGATTGGCAATTTTGTTGAGGTGAAAAAAAGCTCTTTTGGTATGGGTGCTAAGGCAAATCATCTTGCTTATGTGGGCGACGCCGAGGTTGGTGCTGGCGCAAATATCGGTGCTGGGACAATCACCTGCAATTACGATGGCGCTAATAAGTCAAAAACCAAAATAGGAAAAAATGCCTTCATTGGTTCCAACTCATCCCTAGTTGCCCCTGTTTCTGTGGGAGATGAGGCAACTGTCGGAGCAGGATCTACGATTACCAAGAACGTTAGAGACGGAGATTTAGCGGTTGAACGAAGCCTCCAAAAAAATGTCTCTGGCTGGACGAAACCAAAGAAAAAGGAATAACAAATGTGCGGTATTGTCGGGGTAGCAGCTAAAAGAGAAGTCGGGAACATTCTTTTAGAGGGGCTTCGCCGCTTGGAGTACCGCGGCTACGATTCCGCAGGACTCGCAATTCTTGACGCATCTGGAAGCCTTCATCGACTTCGAACCTTGGGGAAAGTGGAGAGCTTGAATGAAGCTTTTAAGGACAACCCACTAGAAGGCGCCCTAGGGATTGCCCATACGCGATGGGCTACCCATGGGAAGCCTAGCGAAAAAAACGCTCACCCCCATCGATCTGGTGGCGCGGCGATAGTACACAACGGCATAATAGAGAATCACGAAACCTTGAAATCTGCGTTGAAGGATTCTGGTTATATTTTTGAATCAGACACCGACTCAGAGGTCATCGCTCACCAACTGAATTTCGAACTGAAACATGCAGAAAATTTCAGAGATGGAATGATATCGCTGCTTAATAAATTGGAGGGTGCTTATGCGATTGCTGTGGTCGACGAAACCAATCCTGAAAAGATATTTGCCGCACGTCTAGGAAGCCCCCTAGTGCTGGGTTTAGGTATTGGCGAGAACTATTTGGCCTCTGATCCACAAGCACTCAGACCTGTTACCGATAGGTTCATTTTCTTAGAGGATGAAGAGATTGTAGAGCTCACGAAAAGTGAAATTTCTATTTTCGGGCACAATCGTGACTCAATTGAGCGACGCGCGATTACGTTAGATACGAGAAATG
>JAYYDI010000166.1:0-10001 GCA_036161055.1 Pseudomonadota bacterium | reverse complement strand
CTGACGAGGCACCCGAGATTAAAATGTTTTTCATTTGTCTCCTAATCCATTGAGGCTTATACCTAAAGATAAATACCGCAACGCAGGATGATAGTTATGATTGGGACACCACCTCTTTATCAATTAGTCCTTCGATTTGCTGTGCATTAAACCCCGCGGCTTCAAGTATGGATACAGAGTCCTCTCCTGCTATCCTGGACCCATTACGAATGCTTGTTTTTGACTTAGAAAATCTAGGCGCAGGAGCAGGCTGCAGAACGCCGTCTAATTCAGTAAAAGACTTACGGTAAATATTATGTGGATGATTGTTGACCTCTCCTAGCTCCAAAACTGGGCCAAAGCAGACATCGCTCCCCTCCATTATTTGGCACCACTCATCCCTTGTTTTCGTTTTAAATACACCCTCAAGTTCCTCTCGAAGCTCTTCCCATTTTTTGGGATTCATTTGATCTGAGAACCTCTCCACATCAACTCCGGTTTTCTCGAGAAGAAGAGCGTAAAATTGAGGCTCGATTGACCCAAGGCTTATGTACTTCCTATCTGATGTTTCGTATGTCCCGTAAAAATGAGCTCCCCCGTCCAACAGGTTTGTTCCCCGGTCGGCTTTGAACGCTCCAGATGCTCTCATACTAAAAAACATTGACATTAGAGATGCAGCACCATCTACCATAGCGGCATCGACCACCTGTCCCTTCCCAGACGATTGTGCTTCAAGAAGTGCACAAACCATTCCAAAGGCAAGGTACAGTGCACCACCCCCAAAGTCGCCAACTAGATTCAACGGCGGCACAGGTTTTTGATCTTTTTCGCCGATTGCGTGAAGCGCCCCAACTAGAGATATATAGTTTATATCGTGACCTGCAGCTTGCGCCATCGGGCCCTCTTGTCCCCAGCCAGTCATCCTGCCATAAACCAGGCGCTCGTTTCGCGCCATACAATCATCTGGACCTATGCCCAGACGCTCTGTAACGCCGGGTCTAAAACCTTCGAATATCGCGTCTGATGACTCACAAAGTTGCAACACAACCTCTTTGCCATCAGTTGATTTCAAATCCAAAGCAATTGACTTGCGACCACGCGTCAAAACATCATTAATCCTATCTTTCCGTTTGGAAATACGATCGACTCTAATAACTTCTGCGCCCATATCAGACAAGAGCATCCCACAGAAGGGTCCAGGTCCAATGCCAGCTAACTCTATGATTTTGATCCCGCTTAGTGGTCCCACTTCTTGTCTCCCTATTTGAATGTACTGATATTTAGTCATATCCTCAAAATGAGGGCAAATTTTGCTTGATGCTCGAGACAGGAAGATTAGTTATTATTGAGTTTCATTTTCCTTGAGAGCTTTAAATGAAATTGATTGAACATATTGAAGTAGCAAGCGTCGAGGAATCTCATTTCTCTGTCATATGGCTCCACGGTTTCGGTGCGGACGGTCACGATTTCGAAGCAATAATACCGGAATTAAAGATTCCAACTGGTTTAAATATCAGATTTATATTTCCTCATGCGCCTTTTAGGAGTTCGGTCCATGACAGCGATGAGAAAATAAGAGCATGGTATAGCATCTCATCTGATTCTGAGCGCACAGATAAAGAAATAAGGGAATCATCACATGAAGTAAAACTCCTCATTGAAGCGGAAGAACAGAAAGGAATAAAAACAGAGAACATAATTTTAGCGGGATTTTCCCAAGGTGGGGTAATAGCGCTTCATACTGGACTTCGGCATCGAAAAAGAATAGGAGGAATACTTGCACTCTCTACCTATCTTAATGACTTTGATAACACCCAAGCTGAAATGAGTGATGAAAATCTTGCTATTCCTATAATGCAAGCGCACGGCCGTTATGACCAGGTCATTCCCATCGTTCGCGGCGCCACGTCAAGAGAAAACCTGATTAGACTCGGACTAGATGTTCGATGGTTTGATTACCAGATGGCTCATGAGGTCTGTAGAGAGGAAATAAATGATATAACGACTTTTTTTGTTGATGTTTTCCAAAAATGAACGAGTGGCAATTAAACCTCGCCAGCACTTCCAGCCAATGGTTACGGACCGTTCAAAAAAACTTTGACGCGTTCATAATTGATCATGCTCTGAACGAGAGAAAGGCCTCCGCGAGTGCGATGACATTAGTGGCTCATTATCCGGACAGATCTGAGCTTGTTGAAGCTATGATCGATTTAGCAATAGAAGAACTTAGTCACTTTAAGCAGGTAATGAAAATCATTGCTTCAAGAAACTTGATCATTGGAAACGAGAAGAAAGATCTCTATGTCAACTTGTTAAGAGGGAAGCTTGACAAGAGTGACAGCGAAGCCTATCTGTTAGATCGTTTGCTCTTGGGAGCGGTCATCGAAGCAAGAGGAGAAGAGAGATTCAATCTGCTAGCAAGGGATCTTGCAGACCAGTCGTTAAGAAGTTTTTATACGAAAATATCGCTCTCCGAGGCAAGACATTTTGCCCTGTTCCTTAATTTAGCCACAAAGTACTTCAATCGAAAAACGGTCGAAGAGAGACTTTCAGAATGGATAGAAATAGAAAAACAAATAATGGAGTCCCTGCCCATTACCAGTAGCCTGCATTAAAAAGTGTTCGAATATTTGGAAAGATACCTGGCTGACTATGGCGCTCCGCAGGCAAAGTTTGCAAATTTTGATCGAACTTGGAGCAATGTGATTGTCATCCCTGCTTACCGAGAGAAAGCCTCAGAACTGCTTCAAAATATTTCATCTATAGCTTCTAGCGAAAAATTTTTGGTAATTGTTGTCGCCAACAGTCACGAGGAAGACGACAAAATAACTCAAGCTATGGCAAATGATTTGGCAGCAGGCATTCCAAAGATACAGCTATCAGATGAGATCTGTCTTTCGACTTATCAGAAATACGATATCCTCATTGTTGATTGTTTTTCCAAAGCTCGTATTTTGAAGAAAAAAGAAGGGGTTGGGGCAGCAAGAAAAATTGGATGCGATATTGCACTCAGGTTAATTGGATCGAAAAAAATTAAAAGTCAGTGGATTTATTCATCTGATGCCGATGCGACACTCCCAAAAAATTATTTTGAATCTAAGCTAAAGCAAGACAACGTAGCCACAATTTTCTCCTTCTCTCACACTTATACTCCTCAGATTTCAGAGGCAATGCTTCTCTATGAAGTGAAACTGCTCTACTATGCAGCGGGTCTAACTAGTGCGACCTCTCCTTACGCCTATCTTCCTTTAGGTTCTTGCTTGTGTTTCTCCGCGGAAGCCTACGCGAAAATACGAGGATTCCCGAAACGGGATTCTGGGGAGGATTTTTATTTTCTCAACAAAATGCGAAAAATCGGAAAGATACAATCTGATCGAGAAATAAAAATCTTTCTCACAGGAAGACTATCGCAGCGGACACCAATTGGCACAGGTCAGGGAACAAGAAAAATCTTAAACGAATTAAGGCAAGGAAAGACTGTCCTATTTGAGAACCCAGACTGCTTTCGCCAACTAAGGCTTGTAATTGAGATGATCGAACGGCTAGCTTTGCATCAAGAAAAAGAAATAGTTTTTCCGAACAAAAAAATTCAAGCTTATCTAGAAAAGATTTATTTCCCGGCGCATTATCAAATGAAACGGAAACAAAACCCACCTTATTTAGTAATGAAGAAACATCTCGAAGATTGGTTTGATGCACTTAAGACCAGGCAATTTATTCGCTACCTCCAAACCACTCTTTATCATGGAGTGCCCGTGAGCAGACTCGGAGATGCATTTTTTCTTCAATGTGAAAATGACCCGAAGACAATCATAAAAGAGTGTTCAAAACAAATCTTCGGTAGCCGATAGATTAGGTGTTAAACTAGCATGATGCGGAAAAAAATTACAAAGCATGTACCAAGTATTTATTGACGGAAAAGAAGGAACCACCGGTCTGCAAATATTTGAGAGACTTCAATTGAGGAATGATATTGAGATCCTCCAGATTGATTCACAAAAAAGAAAGATTGAGGCAGAAAAACGCGAGGTCATAAGAGAAGCAGATTTGGTCATTCTTTGCTTGCCTGATGAAATCTCAAAGAAAGTTATTCAAGCAAATGCAGATATGCCAGCTAAGTTTATCGACGCAAGCACAGCATTTAGAACTGATCTGAGTTGGACATATGGGCTTCCTGAGCTCTCGGGACTCCAAGCAGATGCGATAAAAGATGCGAAGTACGTTTCTAATCCGGGGTGTTATCCGACCGGCTTTATAATGCTCGTTAAGCCTCTAATAGAGCAGGGAATTCTTAAGAGAAATAATATCTTGAGCATAAGTGCAATTTCTGGATACAGCGGTGGGGGGCGAAAATTGATTGAGCGCTATGATCAACCAGACTCAGGAGAAGTCTCGGCTAGACCTTACGGTCTAAATATGATGCACAAACATTTGCCCGAAATGACCAAGTATTCCGGACTCCGATCTGAACCACTTTTTTTACCAATAGTTGGAAACTTCTACCGAGGCATGACAGTGAGCGTGCCATTGCAGAAGGAAATGTTTAACGGGAAAGTCTCTATAAAAGCTGTGCATGAAGTATTAAGTACTGCCTACGAACCCCGAAGTAATATAAAAGTCCTCGAATTAAACGATCATGAACAACTGGAAAATGGATTCCTCAATCCTCAAGTTGTCAAAGGCACAGATCGCCTGGAAATTTTCGTTTATGGGCACGATGACCGAATGGTCTTGATTTCCCGCTTGGACAATCTAGGAAAGGGCGCATCGGGCGCTGCCACCCAGAATCTCAATTTAATGCTTGGTTTTCCAGAATATAAGGGTCTCGCGCTATGAACGCAAATACAAAAAAATACGAGGATCTTTTAGCCGACTTTTTAAAGCTTAAAGAGGAAAAACTTCAGCTCGACCTGACCCGAGGTAAACCTTCTCCTGAGCAACTTGACCTATCGAATCGCCTCGACGGAATACTCGATGGTAATTTTCACTTGAGAAATGGCGTCGACGCTAGAAATTACGGCGGAATTCTGGGAATTCCCGAGGCTCGCGAACTCGGAGCGGAAATACTTGGCTCGCAAGCAAAAAATACATTGGTGGGAGGTAATAGCAGTCTAAACCTTATGTATCACTTTGTAGCTAGTAAGGTTGAAACATGGGGAGAAGGCGCGAAGTTTATCTGTCTAACCCCGGGTTACGATAGACATTTCAACATTTGCGAGCATTTTGGCATTTCAATGCTAGGGATCCCGCTTACTAGTCGCGGACCAGATATGGGAAAAATCGAAGAGGCAGTGAGAAAGGACCGTTCCATAAAAGGTATTTGGTGCGTGCCTAAATACTCAAATCCGACAGGAGAAACGTACTCTGATGAAGTTGTAAAGCGAATGGCTGCTTTACCAAAGATCGCTGGCGAAGATTTTTTCATTTTTTGGGACAACGCCTACGCTGTGCATGATTTACAAAGCGACGGAGATAAACTCTATAACTTCTCAAGGGAAACTGAAAATCAGGGCACTTCGGACTACGGCGTAATCTTCGCATCAACCTCTAAGATAACTTTCGCTGGTGCGGGTATATCTTTTCTCAGCACGGGAGATAAAACTCTTTCTGATTTTGAAAAATACCTCGGCACACAAATGATTGGGTTCGATAAAGTCAATCAACTGCGCCACGTGAAGTTTCTGAATAACCTTGAAGAAACAAAACGATTGATGGCGAAACATCGAGAGATTTTAAAACCTAAATTCGACCTCGTTCTAGACACGTTAGAGAAGAAATTGGGCAAGTCGAAAGTAGCTAAGTGGACCTATCCCAAGGGCGGATATTTCATATCGCTCGACACACTACCAGGATTAGCTAAAAGAACGGTGCAGCTGGCTCTCGAGCTTGGAGTTCGGTTAACGCCCGCTGGCGCTACGTTTCCATATGGGGAGGACCCGAATGACTCGAATATCAGAATTGCTCCGTCTTACCCAAAACTAGAGGAACTCAAGAAAGCTGCAGATGTACTAGGAACTTGTATTTTGCTTGCAAAGGCTGAATCAGACAACGGAGAAAGTTAAAGTGAATAAGTCTGAGACAAGTTTCAGAGCTTTTGGGCTGCCGACGGAGATAAATCGCGCAATAAAGGATCTAGGTTACAAAGCACCAACGCCGATTCAAGCGCAAACTCTTCCTCACTCCTTGAATGGCGAGGATATAATTGGTCAAGCTCAGACGGGCACCGGTAAAACCGCTGCTTTTCTTATCTCGATTCTAACTTATGAACTCGAGAATCCGCCCGAGGAAAATCGCTTGCCGGGATCTCCTTTCGCGCTAATAATCGCCCCTACTCGAGAATTAGTTTTACAAATACAAAAAGATGCAGAAAGTCTGGCAAAGCTTACCAACATAAACTCATTAGCGATAGTTGGTGGAATCGACTACGAAAAGCAGAAAGTCAAATTAACTAGAAGGGTTGATATTGTCATTGCCACACCAGGAAGGCTTTTAGATTTTATCAGATCGCGCTCTATCGATTTATCGAAAATAGAAATCCTAGTGATCGATGAGGCTGATAGAATGCTAAGTATGGGTTTTATCCCGGACGTTAAGTCAATAATCGCTAAAACACCGGATAGAACTTGCAGACAAACGCAGTTGTTTAGTGCTACTTACACGCAAGACATAAGAAGATTAGCTGCGCAGTGGACGCTGAACCCGATAAAAGTAGATATCGCACCAGAAAATATTGCAGTCAAAACTGTCAAACAAAAAGCGTTTCTGGTTTCGGAACAAGACAAATATCAATTACTCAAAGACCTTATAGAGCAACATGATATGTTAAGGGTTCTCATTTTTGTTAATAGAAGAGATTCTGCTAGAGAACTCGAACGTAGAATAACGGGGGATAATTTTATCTGCGGATTATTAGCGGGAGACGTGCCCCAACGAAAAAGAATCAAGACCTTAGAAAAATTTCGTTCCGGAGAAATCAATATTCTAGTGGCAACTGATGTGGCCGGGAGAGGCATACACATAGACAACATTAGCCACGTTATTAACTTCAATCTACCCGAAGATCCAGAAGACTACGTGCATAGAATAGGACGAACTGGACGAGCAGGCTCGGCAGGAATATCTATTTCTTTAGTCTGCGAAACAGATGCTTTTTCTCTTCCTGCCATTGAAGAAATGCTAGGAGAAAAGATAAATTTTGAGCAAACCCCTCAATTCTAGGTGTGACGAAACTTACTAGGTCTGCTTTGAGGTTAAGTTATCCCAACTGTTCCAGTAGATAACATCCTCAGCTGGCTTTCGGACGGCGGGCCTCAAGACTGCACCCAATGTGTAAGCTGCAGGGAACATTACTGTCTGGGTAATACCTTCGGGAATGTTTAAAATTTTTGCTATCTCGTCTGACTTCGAGGTTAATAAGGAAGTCCAAGTCGTTCCAATACCACGGGCACGCATAGCTACCATCATTGACCAGGCGGCAGGAAGTACAGATCCAAAAAAACCAACTTGCTCGCTCACAGAACCTCCTGGCTCTCCTATCGCAAGAACAAAGATCATACAGGGTATTTCGTGTAATCTATCCATTAAAGCCAGATGAGAGCTTTTTAAAGTAACTCCTCGCCTGGCGCTAATCTCTATCAGGATCTCGCGATACAATTTGGCAACATCAGCTTTTCGATCCTCATCGGTCAAAATCAAGAATCGCCAGTTTTCACTGATGATTCCCGTAGGCGCTTGGACCGCAACATTAATACAATCGATCAAGTCTTCTTCGCTTATGAGCCTCGAGTAATCCAGTTTCTTTCTTACTGACCGAGTAGAGCTAAGAACAAAGTCGATGTCCGGTCTATTCGAATCTTCCATTTAATAAAATCATATTTCTGAAAATGAGTGTATAATAGTCCTTTTTTCTAAACAGCACTCTTTTTATGTGTAAAAAATTCGCACTCTTTCCTTCTGTGAATGTTTTGGGAGGCAAGCTAAGGCCCTGCAGCAAAGATCCGATCACAGGATTTTTTAGAGATGGCTTTTGTAACACATGTAAAGAAGACAACGGATCTCATACGGTATGTGCAGAGATTTCCTATGATTTTCTAGCTTACTCAAAAGGAGTCGGAAATGATTTATCTACCCCGATCCCGCAAGCTCGATTCCCTGGATTAAATCAAGGCGATCGATGGTGCTTATGCGCCGGGAGATGGCTTGAGGCTTATACCCACGGTAAAGCCCCTAAAATTTTCCTTGAAAATACCCACAGGGACGCGTTGAAAATTATCTCTCTGGATCTATTTAAAGAATTTGCTATTAAAATAAATTAACAGACTTTCTCAACTCCTCGCGATGAAGAGGGTCAGCTATCTCAATCAACTTATTGGCTCGCTCCTCTAATGAGCAATTCTTTATTTCCGCGACACCATACTCGGTAACAATCGTATCGACATCTGTCCTTAGAGCTGTGACGAAATCAACTTTGGGTACGATTTTAGAAATCTTTCCATCCTTAGCGGAGGCAGTGAGCGCGACTATCGATCTCCCACCTCTGGAGGCGGACGCCGATCTCATGAAATCCACGGACCCACCAGTGCCAGAGATCTGTCGGGCACCAACCATTTCAGCGTTTACCTGGCCAAAAAGATCAACTTGCACAGCAGAATTGATCGATACAAAGTTTTCAAGCCTACTGATAATGTTTATATCGTGCGTATAGTTCGCGCTTTTGAAAACAACGTTCTCTGCTTTACGGTTAGCTGCTAACCAATTCAACATTTTCTCTGACCCAAGCGCCATCCCGATGATATGTTCACCTCTGTCGATTTCTTTGCGTGAGCCGTTAACAACGCCCAATTCAATGAGATCCATAACCGCATCATCCAAGAGCCCGCCATGGAAACCGAGGTCACTGTGATTTTTTAAATTGGCAAGAATTGCTGACGGAACTGCTCCAATGCCAGTTTGTAAACAATCTCCATCGGAAATTAATTCAGCCACTATCCTTCCAATTTTTTGGGAGCTCTTGTCAATTTCTGCCAAAGGATAAACTGGTTTTCCGGATTTACTCTGAATAGTTAAAGTAACTCTATCAGTCTCTACTTTCGGAGCTGTCATCGGGGCTACGAAGCTGCAATTTTCTTCAATGATCAGATGTTTCGCACTGCGTTTTACCGCATCCAAAAAATCAACATTCGGCCCATATCTTAAAACGCCTTCTCGATCTCTGGCCGCTTGAAAAATACCCACATCCAGATCTGCATTTGTAAGGAAATCAAAAATATTTCGCATGTGCATTGGCATAAAACTTACCCTTCTCTTTGCTACACCCTCTTTTAAAAAAGGACTCATAAAGAAGGTTTTGAGACTCGATCCCTCTCCAAGGAGAGATAAATCCATTTTGTTTATTCCACCAAGAGGAAATTGGATCCAATGAATATCTTTGAAACAGGCTTGGTTTTTCTCAATTAAAGAGATTATGCCCCCAGGCTCACTGGCACTCCCGCTCACATAGACTGAAGTCCCGGGGTTCAAAAGCGATTTTAGCGACTCAAGTAATTTTTTGTTATCCATTATTCTCACTTTATAAACTAAGCCGGGCACTTGTCGACAACAAAATATAAAATTAAAATCGGATTTGGCGAAAATAAAGAGAAATTAATGAGCGAGACGGCTGAGGAAACAAACCAAGATTTACCAAACCCTTGGGAAATGGACATAGCAGATATCAATCCAGTAAATCCCGCACTTTTTCAGCAAGACAAACATTGGGATTTTTTCTCTCGCCTGCGTAAGGACGACCCTGTACATTTTAACGAAGACTCAGATTTTGGTAGGTATTGGTCTATCACCAAATTTAACCACATCATGCAAGTCGACACTAACCACAAGGTTTTTTCATCTGAGGGCGGAATAACTCTTGGCCCAACGGCGAGCCAAATCGCTTCTGGCGAAACAATGGACACTCCGATGTTTATTGCAATGGACCCCCCAAAGCATGATCAACAAAGAGCAACGGTATCACCTGTGGTTCAACC
>JAYYDI010000165.1:0-19703 GCA_036161055.1 Pseudomonadota bacterium | reverse complement strand
CCACCCGTAGCAATCACTACATTGTCTTCGTTTGCTAACTCCTCCAGAACTTGCTGTTCCCTATCTCGAAAGCCTTTTTCTCCCTCAACGTCAAAAATCCAAGATATGTTCGTCCCGGTTCGTTTTTCAATCTCTCTATCTGAGTCAAAGAACCTCAATCCGAGCTCACTTGCCAAAAGTTTACCAACAGTAGTTTTACCAACACCCATGGGTCCTACTATAAACAACCTTTTTACCCGCAAACTAAAAACTCCCCTTGTTTGTGCATACATTTCTCTCTAAAAAGAATCTGTCGAAAAAATCTACTACGAAACTTGGTACCAAAGAAAAGTTAAAAAACCATATAATAGCGTTTTTTACAAAATTTCAGTCGAAAATAATGAGAATTATCCTAAAAGCTATAGTTATCTTTTTTCTCTTGTTAATAAGTTTGCTGAGCATGTCGCTTTCTGGAGTATTTCTTTATTTAAATCCAGCAATCCCTGAAATAGAGTCATTTTCAAAAGTAAATATCAAAGCTCCTCTGAAAATATACTCCCACGACGACTTCCTCATACAAGAATTTGGAGAGAGGTTACGCCCTATAAAATTTGATGAGATACCTCCATTATTTATAAAAGCTTTGCTAGATACAGAAGATAAAAGATTCTTTGAACACAAAGGAATCGATCTGGTTACACTATCTAATGCAAGTTGGCAGCTGATCCGAAACAAGGGGGTAATCAGGTCCGGGGCCTCTACGATAACTATGCAATTGGTGAAAAATATCTCTGGACAAACAGAAATTCGATTCATAAGGAAATTTAAAGAGATGCTTTTGGCTCTAAAAATAGAAAGGGAGCTATCCAAAAAAGAGATTCTTCAGCTATACCTAAATATTATTCCTTTCGGTAAGCACTCTTTTGGCGTTCAAGCTGCCTCGAATACTTATTACGGAAAAGATTTAAACGAACTCAACCTCGCACAAATGGCAATGCTTGCAGGTATACCTCAGGCGCCAGAAGCAGGAAACCCGATCAACGGTCCCGAGCGGGCTAAACGAAGAAGAGACTTAGTCCTAAAAAGGATGTTGGAACAGGGATCAATCAGCTTCAAGATGTATGAAGAAGCAAGAGCAGAGCCAATTACTGCGAAGGTTTTCAACAGAAATATCGAGTTATCTGCACCCTATGTTGCTGAGATGGTGAGGAAAGATCTGCTTGATAAAGTCGGTCGAAAAGCCTACACGGGCGGATATGTTGTAAAAACAACCATCAAAAAAGATTCGCAGATAGCGGCGCAAGCAGCCTTGCGAAAAAAATTAATTGAGTACGATAGACGGCACGGGTATCGCGGTCCAGACTATCGAAGCATTCAAGGCACAGACCAATATTTGGCTTTCCCGCAAGCTGGGTATCCAGAAAATTGGACCGAAACTTTAGAAAAGCTGAAAACAATTGGAAATCAGAAGCCTGCTATTGTCACGAAAATCGATGGCAAATCGCTTTTTCTCTTAGGAAAAGATCTTCAAGAGATAGTGCTTAATTGGGAGGAACAAAAATGGGCTCGTCCTTTTATAAATGCTAATGAGCGAGGGCAGAGATCAAAATCTCCCGAGAAGGTATTCAAGGTGGGAGACGTGATTCGAGTTGAGCAGATTAACGAAGACGATTTTCGTCTCGGTCAAATACCCGCGATTCAAGGCGCGTTTGTGGCAGTAGACCCTAATAATGGTTCGATTGAAGCCCTCGTAGGCGGATTTGATTTTAAACAAAACCAATTTAATCATGTTACACAAGCAAGAAGGCAACCAGGATCAAGTTTCAAACCCTTCTATTATGCGGGAGCTTTGGAGAACGGACTAACTGCAGCGACTATTTTTAATGATGCGCCTTTAGTGCTGCCTGGTGGAGACTTAGAGGAAACGTATAGACCAAAAAATTCGAGTGATGCTTTTCAGGGCAACATCCGATTGCGCGAAGCCTTATACAGATCGATTAACTTAGTCTCAATAAGAGTTTTGCTAGACTTAGGGCCCGAGAATGCCATCAAATATGTTTCTAGATTTGGGTTTAATACAAGCAATTTCCCGAAAAATTTACAATTAGCTTTTGGAGGAGGCACAATCGCCCTCAGTCCTATGGAAGTTGCAACCGCTTATGCGACCTTTGCGAACGGCGGTTTCAAGATAAAGCCCTATTTTATAAGTACGATAGGTTCGATCAATGAAGATTTCTATTTCCAAGAAAGCCCAACAGCATCGTGCCTAAAAGATTGCAAAACCAAAGAAGAAAAGGCTCCCCGAGTGGTAGACCCAAGAGTTGCTTTTATTATGAACTCTATATTGTCAGATGCGGTCAAGAAAGGAACGGCAAGAAAAGCGACACGAATTTTAGGTAGAGAGGATATTCATGGAAAAACCGGGACAACCAACGATTCAGATATTTGGTTCTCTGGATATACATCGAATCTGGTTGCGACCGCTTGGGCCGGATTTAGCGATAATAGTCCGGTAGGGAACAAGGAATGGGGTTCAACTGCACCATTAGAGACTTGGATCGATTTTATGAAAGATGCGCTCAAAGATTCACCCGAAGATATTTCGAGTTCTAGGCCAGAAGGATTAGTGTTAGTGAAAATAAATCCTGAAACGGGTCTCAGAGCAAATGCTTCTGATCCACAAGGAATCTTCGAGGTTTTTAGAGAAGAGTATATCCCAAAAAAATTATCTAAACCGTTTTCGGGACGCGAGGCAGAAGACGCTACACAAAGCTTGTTTTAAAGTTTAAAACGCTTGTACATATAATAGCTTTTAGCCTAGCTCCCTACATTAATATCGCTGTCTAAATTCAATTTGGTGCGCAAGGGCTCAACAAAACCAAACCAATCAGAGATTTTCTGGTGTTGAAGAAAATGTTAATCTTCGCGACTAGGGATTTTTTTAGAATTCTAAAAATACAAAGGGTCTTCAGAAGCAAGGTGGTATCCTGAGTAAGTCACAGGGAAAAAGTGCCGATGTTAGTCTCCGTAGCTATTCCAAAACCAATTCGAGATACCTTTATTTACGAAGCTCCCTCTCGTACCGAGATAAATTTAGGCTCACGAGTCAGCGTCTCATTTGGCAATCAAAACCTAATCGGAGTTGTAGTAAGGAAAGGTTCAAATGACGAAAAAGTTTTAAAAAAAATAAAGAGCATCAACTCTGTACTGAATCCTCGCGGTGACATACCTACCGATATTCTCAATCTATGTTTGTGGGCAGCTGATTATTACCACCATCCAATAGGTGATGTTTTTATGAACGCCTTACCTACCCTGCTAAGGAAAGAAGAGACAAAGCATAGCCTTTTTGTAGAGAAAAAACTTAGCCTTACTCCGCTGGGCGCAGAGATGGCAAAATCAATAAGAAAAATATCTCCTAAAAAAAAGTCGCTATTTCGATTAATGCAAGACGGAGAAAAAACAAGGGAAGAGCTTCTCATGTCCGGCATCAAACCCTACTTGATAAGGGTCTTTTTAAATGAAGGTTGGGCCTATTGGCAAATCAATCAAAGGCCGACTGAAGAAAAAACGCCGAAAATACATTTAGAATATGGAAACTTTTCTTTAAATGCCTATCAAAAAAAAGTTATAGCTCAGCTTTCAGAGACCGATGGAAATAAGCCTTTTCTGCTACAAGGAATAACCGGTAGCGGGAAAACGGAGATTTATCTAAGAGCTATAGAACCTTATCTTAAACAAGAGAGGCAGGCGCTGATCTTAGTCCCAGAGATTGGTTTGACCCCGCAGATAGTGTCGAGATTTGAAACTCGATTTGGTATGAGAGTAACCATCATTAATTCTTCGTTGACAGACAAACAAAGAGCAAAGGCTTGGATTGAGGCAAAAGAAGGGCAAAGCAGGATTATTCTAGGGACGAGGTCTGCTATTTTCACCCCATTGAAAAATCTCGGAATTATTATTGTTGATGAGGAACACGACTTGTCTTACAAACAGCAGGAAGGTTTCAGATATTCAGCCCGGGACCTCGCCATTTATCGAAGTCACACAGAACGTATTCCTATTATACTTGGATCTGCCACTCCATCTTTAGAAAGCTTCTATAATGCAGACAAAGGAAAGTATCAAAAACTATTTCTTAACTCGAGGCCTGCTAAGAGCCAGCCAGAAACGTATAAAGTAATTGATACATCGCAGCTTTCGACAAGTGAAGGGCTAACACAATTTGCAATTCAGAGCATAGAGAAGACTCTAAGCTCCGGGAAACAAGCTTTGGTGTTTTTAAATCAGCGAGGTTTCTGTCCAGTACTATTGTGTGAGGAATGTAAGCAAATTGCGACCTGCGATAGATGCCAAGCCAAACTGACTTATCATCAAACGACTGAGGTCTTGAGCTGTCATCATTGTGGAAGAATAAAAAGCTATCCGTTACCTTGTCAAAGTTGCGGAAGTTCGCGCATGATTCAGTTGGGGGTAGGCACCGAAAGATTGGAAAGGTTTTTGAAAGCGATTTTCCCAAAGGAGACTATTTTAAGAATAGACCGCGATTCGATGAAGGGGAAAAACTCGATGCGCTCGGCAATATCGAAAATTAGAGAAAACAAAGCTCGCATTTTAATAGGCACGCAGATGCTAGCCAAGGGACATCATTTTCCAAATATTACCTTGGTAATAATAGTGAACGCTGACGCAGGATTTTACTCCTCAGACTTCCGTGCGCTTGAGCGTTTAGGACAGACAATTTTACAAGTTGGGGGTCGAGCCGGAAGAGGAACGCATACTGGAAAGGTTTTAATACAAACTCAGTTTGGAACCCAGGAATCTTTGCAGAAATTGATAAAAGCTGGATATCAAAAATTTGCTGAGCACTTACTTAAGGAGAGAGAAGATGCATTTCTCCCTCCTATCTGCCACGAAGTCGCGATCCACTCAGAGTGTCCTGATCGAGCCATCGCGTCAAATTTTCTAAGGAATATCAAGAAAAACGTCACCAAATCGAACGACCTGTATTTGGCAGGACCTATACCCGCAATCGTTGAGAAAAAAAATAATAGGTTTCGTCAAAAACTGATTCTGATATCCAAGGAGAGAGAGCCGTTACAGAAGAAACTCAGTGAAATCGAGCAATTAATTGCCGTAAGCAAGTTGCCCAGAGGATTGAAATGGTCTATTGATGTTGATCCACTTAATATGTTGTAACCTTTAGCCATATGCCACAAAACTTGGCTTTTGAAGAAAACTTAAGCGGACTGCGAAAAACTAGTCTAATATGAACAGGATAGGAACGAACCAAAGAAAGACTACAGAAAAAATACAGACCTTTCTAATTGGATTTTTTTTGGGGTGTCTTTTTTCCTTCGCGTTGAGCTCTTGGTTTCTCTATCTCAATGCAGGATCCGTTACCTTAGTCAAAGAAGAAAGCTTAGCAGTAGACAATTTCGTACCAGAAGAGCAGGAATATCAGTTTTGGGAGATGTTCCCTGCTAACGAGGTCGAAGTGGAGAGGTTTAAGGCTCTAGAAAAAAAATCTCCAAGCGGAGAAGAAATCTGGGAAGTTCAGGCTGGATCGTTTTACGAGTATGACGACGCGAACGAGGTCAGAGGCTCTCTGATACTTTTAGGCTTAGAAGCTCGGGTAGAGGTAGTATCTATTGAGAACCAAAATAGGTACCGAGTAATATTGGGGCCATATGATAAGAAAGCTAATGTTATAGAACTCGAAAAATTGCTCGATGAAAATGATGTTGAAAGCATCACAAGGTCTATTGGCCTGAAGCAATCACAGAGTGAACCTCCAACCCCATAGATGAAACGTGATTAATATCTAGGAATAAAAAATGAATAATCCCCATGGCACTACAATAGTATCAGTGAGAGGAAAGTCAGGCGTAGCTATTGGAGGCGACGGTCAAGTAACGATGGGAGACACCATCATGAAAGGGAACGCAAAAAAAGTTAGAAGACTATACAAAGATCAGGTAATTGCCGGGTTCGCGGGAGGAACCGCTGATGGCTTCACATTAATCGAAAGGTTCGAAGAAAAATTAACAAAGCACCAGGGAAATCTAACCCTTTCGTCTGTGGAATTGGCAAAAGAATGGAGAACCGACCGTTTTCTTCGCAAATTAGAAGCGCTGCTTCTAGTTGCAGACAACAAGAACTCATTCTTGATTACAGGAAATGGCGACGTAGTAGAACCAAGCGATGGGATCCTGGCAATCGGGTCAGGCGGACAATATGCCAAGGCAGCTGCCATAGCGCTGAGAAACCATACAGAATTAAGCGAAAAGGAAATCGTTCAGAAAAGTTTGGCGATAGCGGCTGACATATGTATCTACACTAACCAACAAATAGTCATCGAGCAAATCAAAACTTAAGGTATCAAATGTCAAATATGACTCCCAGAGAAATCGTACACTATCTCGATAAACACATTATAGGTCAGAATCCAGCTAAGCGAGCTGTTGCAATAGCTTTGCGAAATCGCTGGAGAAGAATGCAGTTAGACTCCGAGTTGCGATCAGAGATATCGCCCAAAAATATTCTCATGATCGGGCCTACCGGTGTCGGAAAAACAGAGATTGCGCGACGCTTAGCGAAACTGGCGGGAGCTCCTTTTGTGAAAGTAGAGGCAACTAAATTCACCGAGGTTGGGTACGTTGGAAGAGACGTAGAATCAATAATCAGAGATTTAATAGAGGCTGCGACAAAAATATTGCGGGAAAAACGAATAAACGCCCTCCAATCAAAAGCATATGAACTTGCAGAGGATCGAATTCTAAATGCGCTTGTGCCTCAATCAAAGAACCCGAACCCAGAAGAAAATAGTTCAGCCAATCAAGTAATGAGAAAAAAATTAAGAGAAGGAGAATTCGACGAAAAAGATGTCGAAATAGAAACGGAGTCGCCTAGTTTTGGTTTAGAAATTATGACGCCACCTGGAATGGAAGAGATGACTAATCAACTCCAGAGCATGTTTTCTAACCTTAACCCAGGCAAGAAAAAAAAGAAGAGAATGAAAGTAAAGGATGCTTTAAAAATTTTGAGCGAAGAAGAAGCAAAAAAACTTATCAATGAAGACGAGCTCCGAAGCGATGCCATCGAATTGGTCGAGCAAACGGGAATAGTTTTCATCGACGAACTCGACAAAATTGCAAAGAATGCCGCCCATAGTGGCGGAGAAATCTCAAGAGAAGGAGTTCAGAGAGATTTGCTTCCTTTGATAGAGGGTACCAACGTCACAACGAAATTTGGGCTGGTCAAGACCGACCACATCTTGTTTATTGGGTCAGGGGCTTTCCATTTATCAAAACCCTCAGATCTAATTCCCGAGCTCCAAGGAAGACTTCCAATAAGAGTGGAACTAGATCCTTTATCAGCAAAAGACTTTGCCAAGATATTAATTGAACCTAAAGCATCCTTGGTAGAACAATATCGTGCGCTCTTAAGCACAGAGGGAATCGAACTAAAATTCGAAGAATCAGCAATTAATCAACTCGCGGATCTCGCCTGGGAAGTGAACGAAAAAACGGAGAACATTGGCGCTAGAAGACTCCAGACCGTGATGGAGCGAATGCTGGAAGATATCTCATTCGAAGCACCTGATGTTTCCACGAGAGCGGAGAAAATAATCTCAATTGATGATAACTATGTAAACGAGCATTTATCTAGCCTGGTATCTGATTCGGACTTATCAAAATATATTTTGTAATGAAGACACCTGAATCTCTGCACGTTCACAAAAAATCAGCCGAGTTGGAAATTTTATTTGCCAACCAAAAGCCCATCAGATTAAGCGCGGAGTACTTGCGAGTTTTTTCACCCTCAGCAGAAACAAAAGGTCACGGACCGGGCCAGGAGGTGCTTCAGTACGGCAAGAGTTCTGTGCAATTTTTGGATATAGAGTTTCAAGGGAATTATGCGGTAAAGATACTTTTTTCAGACGGACACGATTCTGGTATTTATTCATGGGATTATTTGTTTGAACTCGCAACTAATTTTGAGGAGAACTGGAACGATTATTTAAGAAGACTGTCTCTGGAAAAGAAGTCGAGAAACCCTACTTTTATCGACGCAATGTCGGATTAAGTCGATTGGAATAGAACACATGTTATAGTGATGAACCGAAATATGATTGATATTGATGAGTAAAGATAACAGATTCACTCACTTTGGCTTCGATAAAGTCAGGGCCTCAGAAAAAGCAAAAAAAGTTGCAGGTGTCTTCAACTCTGTATCTGAGAACTACGATATTATGAACGATTTAATGTCACTCGGAACTCATCGGATACTTAAAAGAATTGCAGCAAACCAAACGAAACTTCAGCCCGGAGAAAAAGTGTTAGATCTGGCCGGAGGTACCGGAGATATGGCGTTACTTCTCCATAGAATTGTATCTCCGTTAGGGACCGTTTTTGTTTGTGACATTAATCGAAATATGCTCATAAAAGGACGAGAAAGGCTCGTAAACAAGGGAATAATAAGTGGAACCGAGTATGTCCAAGCAGATGGGGAAAAACTAAGTTTTAAAAAAAATTCCTTTGATGCGATTACTGTATCATTCGGAATCAGAAACTTCACCAACAAACGAAGAGCTTTAGAATCAATGTTGGAGGTTTTAGACTATGGCGGCAGGTTAGTCATACTAGAGTTCTCGAGACCGACTAACCCGAAAATTTCAAAAGCTTACAGCTCATTTTCAGGTCTTTGGCCAAAGCTGGGCAAGTTTATTACCGGTGACGAATCAAGCTATAAATATCTCGTTGAATCAATTCAAATGCATCCTGACCAAGAGACCATGAGTGGAATGATCTCTCAAGCAGGATTTAAAAACGTAGAGTGCCTAAGCCTTTTAGGGGGAATAGTAGCTATCCATTCGGCTCTTAAAACGAGATAAGCGATCCTATGTTCTCTCGTGCGATCAAAATTATTTTCATCGGGCTATATCGAAGACTAGACAGATATATAGATTCAAAACTTCCATTAATGTGGAGATTGCTCTTATCACCAATCAAACTGATTCCCTCCAAAACCCCATTACCCATATCACTACGCAGTGCTCTTGAGGATTTAGGTCCAGTATTTGTAAAAATGGGCCAGATCTTATCAACGAGGAGAGATTTATTCGATTTAGAAACGTTAATTGAACTTGAGAAACTGCAAGATGAAGTTGCGCCATTCGACACGGGATTAGCGATAGAAATAATAGAAAGAGAGTTAGGCGCCTCACTAGCGGAAACTTTCACTTATTTTAACAAAACGCCCATAGCCGCTGCTTCAGTCGCTCAAATATACGAAGCTGAACTGATCTGTGGAGATGGAAGAGGCAAAGACGTAGTTATCAAAGTAATAAGACCAAACATCGAAAAGACCATAAAAAAAGACACGAAATTAATGAAATGGTTAGCAAAAATATTAAGGACATTAATTCCAGATTCAAAAAGATTGCATTTAGAAAAAGTTATTGAGGACTACGAGCGTACTCTCTTAGATGAGCTTGACTTACGAATCGAATCAGACAATACAAAATCGCTAAGGTTGAACTGGGAAAACTCTGGAAAACTATATGTGCCGCAAGTTTACGAGGATTTATCCTCGGAACGACTGATGATAATGGAACGAGTCAACGGTCTTCCAGTTAATAAGATCACGTCTTTTAGGGAGAACAATGTCGATTTAAGAAAATTAGCTCATCTAGGTGTCGAAATTTTTTTCACACAAGTTTTCGAGCACAATTTTTTTCATGCGGATATGCACCCGGGTAATGTCTTCGTTGATATAACTGACCCGGGAAACCCTACTTATATCGCTCTTGACTGCGCAGTTGTAGGTTCATTAACCGAAGAAGATCGGCTTTACTTAGCAAAAAACGTTTATTCTTTTTTTCATCGAGACTACATAGAAATTGCGAGACTGCACCATGAAAGCGGATGGATTCCCGAAGAAACTGACATCGAAGAATTCTCTCGGGTTATCAAGAGAGTGGTTGACCCCTACTTCAACAAACCGATTAGTGAGATTTCCCTCGGCGATGTACTTATAAATCTATTTAAGTTGGCAAAAACATATAGAGTGGAAATTCAGCCTCAGCTAATCTTATTGCAAAAAAACCTCCTCAATATAGAAGGGATGGGCAGGCAACTTTATCCCGAGCTGAATCTATGGGAGACCGCAGCACCTTTTATGGAGAATTGGGTTAGAGACAGAATAGGCGTCGCAACCATCGCGAAACGACTCAGGGAAAAATTCCCCATCTGGATTGAAAATCTCCCCGAGCTACCAGAGCAAGTTGTGAGAAGCATCTCCCAAATAACAAAAATTCAAAATCAACAAATCGAACAAACCAAATACCTCGGGAAATTAACCAGAATGATGGAGAAACGCGAAAAAGATAGAAGAATGACTAAGATAGGTTTCTTAACTGTGGCTAGCTTAGGCTTTTTTTACTGGATTTACATAAACCTGTAAGGTGATATTCTCTTTTTGGTTTACAGAGGACCAAATTTATATGCAAATCAAAGATCGGGCATGGCTGGAGAGGATTAAATACAATCAGGATGGACTTATCCCTGTAATTACTCAAGATGAAGAGACGGGCCGTATTTTGATGCTCGCTTGGATGAATGAAAAAACTCTGGAGAAAACGGTCGACGAAGAAATTGTGACCTATTGGTCCAGATCGAGAGGGAAAAATTGGACAAAAGGAGAGGAATCGGGCCATATGCAAACCTTGGTAAGTGTCCAGCTAGATTGTGATGGTGATGCTTTACTATTGAAAGTAAGACAGAAAGGAGGGATCGCCTGCCATACCGGAAGAAACTCCTGCTTCTACTCAGAACTCGATCAAAGCGGATGGACGACGATTGAACCAGTATTGAAACCTCCGGAGGAAATCTATCAAGATGGATAATACAATAACGGCTTTAGATAAAATTATTTCTGAAAGGAAAGACGCCAGCCCAGCTGCATCTTACGTTGCTCAACTTCATAGTGAAGGCCTAAATAAAATACTTGAAAAAATTTCTGAAGAAACAACCGAGGTTATTCTTGCTGCGAAGGAAAAAATAGCTGAAAGCGAGCCAGAAAATGTAGTTAAAGAGGTCGCGGATTTATGGTTTCACAGTATCGTACTGCTGCATCACCTGAATGCCTCTGCAAAATCTGTGTCACAGGAATTAGAAAAAAGGATGGGCATATCTGGTTTGCAAGAAAAAGCCTCTAGAAAAGGGTAGTATCGGACCAAAAAAGGAGAACACCATGTCATTTGGAATTACTGAACTCGTTATTGTCCTTGTAATAGTATTCTTGCTGTTTGGGACTTCAAAATTAAGGTCATTTGGCAGCGATCTTGGTTCTGCTCTAAAGGGATTTAAGAACGAGATGTCTGGAGATAAAAATGAAGAGGGCAGCCCAAACATTAATGCAACTGATAACGACACTAAAAAAGAACCCAAGAAAAATATCAATTAATCTAATCTTTTTATGTTTGAAATAGGTTTCCCTGAGCTCCTAATAATCGCAGCCATCACCCTGGTTGTTGTCGGCCCTGAGAAAATACCCCAAGTAATAAAGACGGCCTCCATATTTTTAAGGCGTCTCAGACTTTACTTTGAAAACATCAAACAAGAGATCGAGAAAGAAATAGACACTGACGAGATTAGAGCCCAGATTCATAACGAAAACATAATGGAATCTCTGGGAGAAACACAAAAAGAAATATCCCAGACCGTGCAAAATATTTCTGATCTAAAAAATGATATTAATTACTCCTTAGAATCTGATTCAAAGAAAAACCAGAATAAAGATAATACCCAATGAAGCCAATTGAAAATGAGGAAAGCCTGGACATCGGACAACCGCTTGTTGAACACTTAATTGAATTACGGTCCAGGCTTCTTAAGATAGCAGGCATTGTTTTTGTCACATTTATTCCACTTTTATTCTTCGCTAACGATATTTATGAACTAGTCTCCGAGCCACTAAGAAATCTCTTGCCCCCAGGTGCCACTATGATAGCAACAGAGGTTGCTTCACCGTTTCTGACGCCGTTTAAACTAGCTTTTGTAACTTCTTTTTTTATAACTATTCCATTCATTCTTCATCAAATATGGGGTTTTATCGCTCCAGGATTGTATTCATCTGAAAAGAAGTTTGTGGGACCTATCTTTCTGACAAGCGTCTTATTATTTTATTTAGGAATGGCTTTCGCGTACTTCGCAGTTTTCCCTTTAGTTTTTGATTTCTTTGCTTCGGTCATGCCTAAAGGTGTAAGTATGATGACTGACATAAACCGTTATTTAGACTTTGTCCTTAAACTTTTTTTTGCTTTCGGGCTGGCTTTTGAAATTCCGATAGCAACAATAATCTTGGTTTGGTCGGGAGCAATCACTTTAGACTCCATCAAAAACAAGAGACCCTATGTTATTGTTGGTTGCTTCGTTTTTGGTATGCTTCTCACTCCGCCAGACGTCATATCGCAAGCTTTGCTGGCAATACCAATGTGGTTCTTGTTTGAAATCGGAATCTTTCTTTGTAAGGCTATGAGGCTTGGATCTGATTGACGCCATCAACTATATTTCCAGCATAAAGGTAACGGGGCCAAGGTTAGTAAGCGTCACCTCCATGTCTGATCCAAACCTTCCAGCTTCTACTCTAATGTCGAATTTTTTCCGAGCTTGTTTAACTAACTCATCATAGAGCAATTTAGCGTCCTCGCCAGGAAGTCCTGAGGAGAATGAGGGTCTTAGCCCTTTTTTGGTATCCGAAGCCAAAGTAAATTGAGAAACTATAAGCAGATCTCCCGAGATGTCTAATAACGATCTATTCATTAAACCTTTGGAGTCGCAAAAAATTCTGTACCGCAGGATTTTTTCTAAAAATGGCGCTAGCTTCAAAGCGGAATCTCCTCTTTCGAAGCCAACAAATAGAAGCGTTCCAAAACCAATTCTTCCAACCACCTCATTCGCAACGCAGACCCTCGCAGAAGAGACCCTTTGGATTAGCCCTTTCATAACTCTCCTCCGATTCAGAAACTAATGAGGAATAAAGGTGCCTATTCAACCCTCATTATCTTATAACATTTCGTTTGAAATTATTGCGCTCAGAAAACACCTACAATAATTATATCGGCTTTATTTTAATCCTGCGCGAAGGGCACGTTTTCTCTCAGTTTCTGTTAAAAGTTTTTTTCGCACCCTTAAACTTCTTGGAGTCACCTCCACCAACTCGTCGGCTTCAATAAACTCGAGTGCAGACTCAACAGTAAGCTTTATCGGTTCTGTCAACGAGATATTTTCGTCAGTACCTGCTGCACGAATATTGGTAAGCTGTTTTGACTTCATGGGGTTTACAGGCAAATCGTTTTCTCTAGAATGTAGACCGATAATCATTCCTTCATAAACCTCCTCATTCGAAGAAATCATTAGACGACCCCGAGCCTGAAGGTTGTTTAACGCGAATCCCGAGCTTTTCCCGGTAGCCATAGAAACCAACGCACCTTTGCCGCGCCCATAGAATTCTTGAGAGGACACCCGACTATAGTGAGAAAAAACCCGATGCATGATCCCTGTTCCGGAGGTCATAGTTAAAAACTCGGACCTAAAGCCAATCAAACTTCTAGTGGGGATGGTAAAATCAAGCCGAACTCTTGGACCGGTATCTGATGACATATTCTCAAAAAAAGCTTTTCGACGACCCATTTCTTCCATGATTTTTCCTTGATGAGTCTCTTCGATATCAATAAGCAAGCGCTCGACCGGCTCTTCGTTTCCTGTTTCTTTTTTTAGGACGATTACTTCAGGACGACTGATCGCAATCTCGTAACCCTCACGCCGCATCGTCTCGATAAGTATGGAAAGGTGAAGTTCGCCTCTGCCAGAAACTCTGAACATCTCAGAATGATCAGTTTCTTCTACTCGCAGAGCCACATTATGCTTTGCCTCTTGAAAAAGCCTTTCTCTGATTTGACGACTAGTAATGTAGTCGCCTTCCCTACCCGCGAAAGGGGAAGTGTTAACTTGAAAAATCATAGAAATAGTAGGCTCGTCTACTCGAAGTGCAGGAAGCGGATCTGGTTTTTCTATCGAACAAATAGTATCTGATATCTTGATCTCATCTAGCCCGCTAATACAGACAATATCACCCGCCTGAGCAGATTTTACCGGAGTTCGCTCTAGGCCTGCATAATTCATGACTTGAAGGATTTTTCCTTTTTTTTGTTTGCCTCCATCAGATACGGTGTATATCGTTTCTCCAGAGTTTATTACGCCTCTTTTTACTCTGCCCACACCTAGAACGCCGACATATTGGTCATAAGCTAATGAAGTGATTTGCATTTGTAGCAATCCATCTAGTGAAACTTCAGGAGCAGGAACATGATTCACGATTACATCTAAGAGGTAGGTCAGATCAGCATGCAGCTCGTCGGGGTCAGGGCCAGCAATTCCTTTGATAGCTGAACCATAGACTACCGGAAAATCTAATTGCTCTTCAGTTGCTCCAAGTTGATCAAACAACTCGAAAACTTGATCTACAACCCAATCCGGCCTCGAGGCATCCCTGTCGATCTTGTTTACCATAACGATAGGACGAAGCCCATTTTCAAATGCCTTGCTGGTAACATATCTCGTCTGAGGCATAGGACCCTCGACCGCATCAACCAATAGCAAAACCGAATCCACCATGGATAGAATTCGTTCAACTTCTCCTCCAAAATCTGAGTGCCCCGGAGTGTCTACAATATTAATTCTGAAGTCTCCCCAGTTAAGCGCGGCGTTTTTCGAAAGAATAGTTATTCCACGCTCTCTCTCAAGATCGCCTGAGTCCATAACCCTCTCTACATTCTTTTCGCCTCTTAAAAGAAATCCGGTCTGAGCTAAAAGTTTATCGATAAGGGTCGTTTTCCCGTGGTCAACGTGAGCAACGATGGCTATGTTTCTTAAAAGAGAAGACTCCATTACTTACCTACTTGAGTTTCCATGCACGGACTAGTCTATCTGCATCGTGATCCATTTCCATTTGGTCATAATTTCTAGATCAGCAGTCGTCCCTTCTCTACCAAACCCACTCAGTCCATTACCTCCAAAAGGCACATGAGGTTCGTCTTGGATGGACATGGCGTTGATGTGGACCATACCCGCGCCTGAAGATTTTGCAACCTTCATGGCTGAGGAAATATTGGACGTGAAAATAGAGCAACTCAGTCCGTATTGAGTATCGTTAGCGACCTTGATTGCTTCATCAAGGTCATCAGCGGTATAGATTGAAGTAACTGGACCGAAAGTTTCCTCTTTGAAAATAGTCATACCCTCTGAAACATCAGATAAAATGGTAGGGGGACAACAGTTACCCACCCAGTCGATCCCTCCATGAACAAGATTTGCGCCTTTCGAAATAGCGTCGCTAATATGAAACTTGACCCTTTCAACTTGCTTATCGCTTATAATGGGTCCGATCGCGGTCTCTGGGTCAGACAAATCTCCAACTTTTATCTCGCTAGCGATCTTTGCAAACGCTGGGATAAAGTCCTCCGCAATTCTCTTTTGCAAAATAATGCGACTCGAAGCCATGCACGCCTGTCCTTGAAAAAAGAAAATCCCCATCGCAGCCGCATCTAATGCTTTGTTAAGATCTGCGTCGTCTAAAATGATTAAGGGATTCTTGCCTCCTAACTCAAGAGTTACAGGTTTCAAACCCTTTGCCGCAATCTCGGCCACATGTTTACCTATTCTGGGGGAACCACAAAAATTTATTGAAGAGACATCTGGGTGGGCTGTAAGCGTATCTCCTATCTCAAAGGGATCACCAGTGACAAAATTAAATACGCCTGGCGGCAATCCAGCCTCATGCAGAGTCTCGGCAAACTTTACCGTGATCTGAGTCGCGAACTCAGATGGTAAAAGCACCGAGGTATTCCCAGTAGCTATAACCATAGCCACTTGTTTTACATTTTTGAGTAAAGGGACATTAAAAGGCGTGATACAGGCTACGACACCAACCGGTTCTCTTATTGAAAGACCAAAAGCGCCCGGTCTATCTAAAGGCATCGTCTCACCAATCAATCTTCTTGGCACTCCTGCAGCAGCTCGAAGTGCATTTATACAATAATCTACCTCAAAAGAGGCTTTCATGATGGGAGACCCTACCTCTTCGATCAGTAAATTAAGATAGTCTTCTCTGTCTCGCTCAACAATAGAGGCTGCATCGCATAAAATCTTCTCTCTTTGTTTTGCCTGAGAGTCTTTGTATACCTGATATGCATCTTTCGCAGCCCGAACAGCAATCCCTATATCGGCAGAGGTTCCCTTAGCAGCTCTAGCAAATGCTTTCTGATCTGAAGGGTTTATATCATCAAAGTATTCCCCGCTACTTGGAGCAACAAATTTGCCTCCAATCCACAATTCTGTCTGCCTCATATTTTTCAGTCTCCTGTCCCTATTTTTTTCCGAAATTAGATTCTTTCCAAATTCCTCGGTCTTGCATTAATTTGACTTGTCTTTTTATAACCTCTTTTTCATATTCTTCATGCTTCATTGGTTCGCGATCAAGATATAGATTCTTTGGGTATATAGGCTCTTCATAAACCTTCTGATACATCTCTGTCCGAAGGTCTTTCATCCAATTTGTCCAAAGAGAGCTCTCCCGATGATGTCTCAACGCCTCTATATTTATGGGTCCGCAAACGCTAGTAGAGACACCACCATATTTCTGCTTGCCAACTACTTGGCCTCTGTAATCGACTATCATCGATTGACCCCCAAAAGTATCAATGGGGGTATGATCTTCTTGGGTCAAATAATATGTGCCCATGTTAGGAGCAATAACGTAAAGATTGTTATCGAGAGCGCGAGCGCGCGTCGAAATCTCAAAATAATCATTTGAAGCAGCAGGGTGTGGGATAGATGCCCGATATATCAACTCTGCACCGTTCATGGCAAGCGCCCGGGCATTCTCTGGATAGGAACCTTCGTTCGCCATCATAATCCCCATTCTCCCGATCTCGGTATCGACCACAGGCCAGAAGGTATCTAGAGAATTTCCGTACCGCTCTACCCACCAGTCATAAATATCGTGAGGGCAAACCGAATGCTCAACAGGATAGAGGGGGGCAACTTTATAGTGCTTCAGAATAACATCACCCTCTGGATTCATTATAAAACCAACATTAAAAAAGCGGTCGGGAATCTCCTCATGCCGCGCCTTCGCTTGCGCCATCACAAAGACCTTATTCGGTTTAGCAATTTTTTCAGCAATCATTGCTACCTCAGGACCAGGAATATCAATCGCACATTCACGAGCAAATGTGACATGATCAGCATCCATCACCTCATCATTAAATCCCTGAAGCGCCCCCTCGGGAAGAGCAATTAACTTGACTGGTAAATCTAAGGAGGATAGCCAAAGCGAGGCTTTAGCCATGGACGCTAAATGTTCAATGTTCTTTTCGATTTCCCTGCGGTTCCTTACGCCCCATACAGTAGGAACTAAGCCCACAGCATTAAACGGCTCAATCATAAACATACCTCCCAATTCAAATAATCCACTCGAAAGTGCTAAACTTGGCAATTCTACGCTAGCTAAACCGGATAACAATAAAATCTGCTAGAAAAACTTTTATGGCAAAAAAAAATTCTCATATTCGAGGAGAAATAAATTCACGGAATATGTCCGTGTTTCAGATCCAAACTGTGTTTATTTGTACACTGATCAACATGCTGGATGGGTTTGATGTGCTTGTCATGTCATTTGCCGCTGCCTCAGTCTCATCCGAATGGACACTGACTCCTTATCAACTGGGCATTTTGCTTAGCGCTGGACTTTTCGGAATGGCAATCGGATCGATCTCGTTAGGCGCGCTCGCCGATAGACTTGGAAGAAAAAGACTAGTCAATATTTGTCTTGTCATAGTCACCGCTGGTATGTTCGCATCGGCCTATTCGGAAAATCAGGAACAGTTGTTAGCTTTCCGTTTTGTCACCGGCATTGGAATTGGAGGGATGCTGGCGACCCTTACAACGCTTGTTTCAGAATACTCAAACGAATCCTCGAGGGGATTATGTATCGGGTTTCTTCAGTCAGGCTATCCGTTGGGAGCCCTTTTAGGGGGAATTGTATCTGTTTACCTAATCGATAGTTTTGGCTGGCGTTCTCTTTTCATATTTGGAGGCTCACTATCATTAATTATGCTGCCATTCGTTTTTTGGAAATTGCCCGAGTCATTGGATTTTTTGCTACTTCGGGGTAATCAAGCGGACAAATCTAAGATTCAGCAAATCTTGGCAAAGCTCCGAATAGAAACGTCAGAGTTTTTACACACAACTGAAGAAAGCAAAAAGAAAGCAGACTGGAGCTCACTATTTTCATCGGACTCCAGGGCAAATACGTTATATTTGTGGACCTGCTATTTTCTTTTGATGTTCTCATTCTACTTTGTAGTTAGCTGGACGCCAAAGCTACTAGTTGATGCAGGGCTTACCACAGGACAAGGTATATCTGCAGGGGTGTACCTTCAAGCAGGTGGATTAGTGGGGGCAATCAGTCTCGGGTTGCTGGGTTACAAGTTCAAAGTTCCCATTCTGACGAGTGTGTTTTTCTGCTGCGGGGTCGCAGCAATGTTGTTCTATGGGCTCGTTGAATTAGGCCTGATTTCTTTAATGCTAGTGGCTGCCATTATGGGATTTTTCTTAATTGGAGCGATGATCGGACTTTATACCATCGCCCCATCCGTTTACCCCGCCAACGTCAGAGTCTCCGGGGTTGGCCTCGCAATCGGAATAGGACGAATAGGCGCGATTGTTGCGCCTCTTGCAGGTGGAATTATCTTAAATTCAGGGTACAGCACCGATGAAATTTTTGTTATCTTCTCGATTCCTTTAATCCTAGCGGCATTAGCGGTCTATAAAATCAAATTACGGCCTGTGTTTGAGTAAAAATTTATCCGAACCAATCATCATAAAAAATAATTTAATTAACAACTTAAGGTAGAGAGCTATGGAGATTTTCCAGTTTAACGTTAATAAAGATGAAAGATCGATTCTTTCATCTATATCTTGGTATGTCCGACATCTTCACAGAAAGTATTTATTTTTCCCAATACTTTTTCCTGCTTTGCTGATGAGCCAAACGGTTCTGGCTGACTTGGAAGAAGTCGTGGTCACTGCTCGAAAAAAAACTGAATCACTGCAAGACACCCCCATCTCTGTTACCGCTCTGTCAGGGCACAGGTTAGAAGACATGGGCCTATCTAGAATAACAAAACTTCAAGACATTACACCAAATCTAGTGTTTCAAAATACTCCAGCCTTTAGCGGAGCTGGTAACAACGCCGCCGTTTATATAAGAGGCATCGGCCAGCGCGATTTTATTCCGACGATCGATCCCGGTGTGGGAATTTATATCGACGACGTATATTTAGGCAGATCAGCTGGTGCGGTATTCGACATGATCGATATCGAGCAAGTCGAAATTCTGAGAGGCCCGCAGGGGACTCTTTTTGGAAAGAATACCGTTGGCGGAGCGATCAGTATTAAGACGGCCAAGCCTAACGAAGTCCCATCAGGAAAATTTGATGTAAAAGTTGGGACTGACGAGAGACGTAATTTTCGCGGAATGATTAACGTGCCAATTTCTGATGAATTGTTCCTAAGAGGCAGCGTATCTAGTCTCGAGCAGGATGGGTATGTAATTAGACCCGCCGACAACAAAGATTTGGGAAACCAAGACACGAA
>JAYYDI010000164.1:0-4872 GCA_036161055.1 Pseudomonadota bacterium | reverse complement strand
AACTCGTGATTACCTATACAGGTCGCATCTAATCCTAAGAGATTCATTGATTCTATTACAGCCTGACCCTTGGTTAACGGACCTATGTAAGGGCCTGAAAAATAATCACCTGCATCTAAATAAATTGTATTCGCACTTTCTTCCTTGAGGCCTCTTACAAGGGTTGCCAGATTCGCAAAGCCACCCAGTTTTCGGGTGCTAGTTCCTTCTCCCGCAAGCCGAGGGAAAAGCTGGGCATGCATGTCGTTGGTGTAAAGAATAGTTAGCGATTTGATTTCCGCATTAAGATTAGAGTGATAGGAAGAAAAAAGGAAACACGTTAGCCATAGCGTTGCTTTTCGCGATAAAAAAAAATTTTTCCACGACATTTTATTTGCCTTAAATATCCTCATAACCGAGGTTTTGTCTTTTTAACTGCCAGCTCAAAATTTCACCTCCATACCCTCTATCACTTCAGGATTTTTCTCGAGATTGGACTTTCCAAGTTTTAGGGTTCTTCTCAGCCAGATATGTATGACAGAAGCAGAAATCAACATAGCGAATACTCCACCAATAAATATTCCAGGAAACCCAAGAAAAAAGTTACCTACAATTGCGAGAGGAATCGTTAAAACCAACATCTGAACAGCAGACATAACTAATGGTGGAACCGGCTTACCCAAAGCATTAAAGCTATTACTGGCGTTAGCACTGATTCCCATCAAACCCATACCAATTGGCACTATCAAAAGATAAGTTAACGCGGCGTCGGCAACCGCGAGCTCATCAGTGACCGTATTTATAACGAGCGGAGAGGTTAAAAATAACACTACATAAGATAACGCGCCCCACGAGACTGCATAAATATTAGCGAGAGAGACAGCTTTCCAAACTCTCTCAAATTTTCTGGCTCCCCAGTTTTGTCCCACAAAAGGCCCGACACTCATTGAAATTGCCCAAACGACCATGGCAAGCATGGTTTCAATTCTTGAAGCTAAACTGAAACCGGCGACAGCGGCAGAACCATAGCCCGCCACCAGTCTAGTGATGAAGGTCATTGACAGCGGACCTATTAAATTGCTTGCGATAGCGGGCAGCCCCACATGTAACACCTCCCGAGTTGAAAGCCAGAAATCATCCAGCGACGAGACCAGGAGTTTATTCTTATTTAGAAAATAGATCACGAAAAGAAAGGTCGTTGTCCTGGCCACAATAAAAGCAATAGCCGCGCCTTTCAAACCAAAGCCATCCCACTCAGAAAACCCAAATATCAGAGCTGGACCGAACAGAACCTGCAAGAAAGACCCTGCAGCCATTAGATATCCTGGTGTAGCGACGTCTCCAGCTGCTCTCATTAATGAGGTGCCGACCATGGCTACAGCAAAAAACGGTAACCCGTAGAACCAGACTTCCATGAATTCCAACGCCATTGATTTGATGTTCTTTTCCGCTCCCAACAAATCGAATATCTGAGAAAGTGTCAAACTCACCAAGAAGCTGACAATCCCAACAAATATAACGGCAATAAGAAGGCTATGAGAAATAATATATGTAGCCTGAACCCTTTCATCTGCCCCTATTTTTCTGGCCACTACTGAGGAAGCGCCTACTCCCAACCCCATCGTTATGCTCTGCAAAAGCATAACGAGGGGAAAAGCAAATCCAAGGGCTGCTAGCTCATCAGTTCCGAGCAAACTTACGTAAATTGTTTCAATCAGATTCGCGCCCATTACGGTAGCCAAACCCATAACCATGAAACCAGTTAGTCGAGCTAGATGACGCGCCTCTGAATCTTTAGTGAGATCTCTGATTTTATCCTCTATGTAATAATGCTAACGGAGCGAGTTCTCACTCGTCGGGTCAAAAAAGTAAAAGGGTGCATCCGGGATATAGTATAGACAATTATCGTTTTGGACGAAGAGAATGGCACCGCGATTTGACAAAAATGCAAATCGCAGTGCCCTGGACAAATTAACCTACGCCCTTAAAAATTACTCAGGCTAAGCTTAATGCCATAATTTCTTCCAGGCAACGGTACTGGGTCTTTTACGAAAGACGAATGATTACGCGCTACCTCGTTCAAGAGATTGTTGGCAAACAGAGATAAGGTTAATTCTGCACCCTGATCTATGCTGAATGTTTTACTCACTCTGAGATCGAGCATTTCATATCCTTCAGAAACGGTCTCATTGAAACCAATATCAGTTTGCTTATGAACATCTTTAAGTCTCAAACTGAGGTCGAGCGTTGGTTCAGAATAAACCACCGAATAGATGTTCCTGTCGGGGACCATTCTTGGGATATCTGAACCATCGTCAAATTCCCCTGAGATTGAATCTCTGCTAAAAGAAACGGTCAGATCGCCCCTCGCTAGATCAAATACCTTACCAAATTCCAACTCATAGCCCTTCAGCTCTGCGTCCTGTTGAAGATAGTTAGCTCGGATAAGACCGCCAAGCTCGTCTCCGTGCTCGTCTCCGTGCTCGTCTCCGTGCTCGTCGTCATGATCCTCTTCAATTTCGTCAATTAGGAATATGTAATTGTCAACATCATGAGAGAAGAGAGTCAAAGATCCGAAAAACCCGTCTTTCTCATAAGCAAAGTTTATATCGAAGTTGCTGCCCTTTTCAGCTTCAAAACTGGGATCACCCGTCTCGAGCCTGCCAATGGCTAGGTGAGGACCGTTCATGTAAAGTTCTACCGCCGAAGGCGCTCTCTCTACCAAAGACCAACCTATGTTCATTTGGAAGTTGTCACTGAAAGAGCGACCTATCGTCAACGCGACGCTGGTGTTGTTGAAGTCTCTGTCGAAGACGGTTGTCTCGCCCTCGTGTTCTTCTTCATGCTCTTCTTCGTGCTCATCATGATCTTCTTCATGTTCCTCTTCGTGTTCGTCATGCTCGTGTCGCTCAGTAACAGACCCTTTCCTGTCTAGCTGATCATGACGCACCCCGAAATCTACGTGGAAGTCTCCGAAATCCTTGCTGGCGAAGTAGCCTATTGTGAATTCTTCATTTTTAGCGGGATTCATGAAGGCCTCAGCGCCAATAATTGATACATCCTCATCCACAATATTCAGGGATAGTTTCTGTTTTATGAAGTCATTTGACAGATCGATAATTGCTCCAAATTCCCTTGCTTCATTTAAAAACACAGTAGGACCCTCGTCGTGGCCGTGGCCTTCATGACCCTCATGACCTCCCTCAACCTCAGCGTGTTGCTCGGTCAAACTATAGTCAGAATCTCGGAAGAAATAATCGACCTGATTTACGATTCCATTGTCGAACAAGAACGAACCCGCTACATTAATCACTTCAGATTTCGTGGTAGAGAAAATTCTCTCTTCTCCATGCTCGTCGCCGTGCTCATCACCATGCTCATCATCGTGGTCATCACCATGTTCGTCATCGTGCTCATCACCATGTTCATCCTCGTGATCGTCATCATGACCACCATGGCCGTGAGCGCCTGCAGGTTCTTGGTGAAATGGGATTCCGTAGACACTATCGCTCTTGTTAACCGAGACACCGAAGTGACCCCAGTCTCCTGCCTTTGAAACGCCAAATCGAGTTGCTTTCGATTCAAAATCAGAATTTGCCACGAAACCTCGGTCCTCTTCGTGTCCGTGTCCTTCCTCGTCCTCGTGCTCCTCTTCACCCTCGTGGTCTCCATGCTCCTCGTCTGAATGAAGAATAGCTCCCGCTGGAGTGTCAAAGTTTCCGAAATTATGAGTTTTATGCGCCAGGCTTATGTTCAAACCGCCAATATTGTTTTGGTAACTAAAGTCGTAGGCTTCTCCATCGTTTACAGACTGACCTTCAACACCGAACTTGAATTCCATTTCATCGAAATCGCGACGGGCAATGGTACTATCAACTACGTTGACAATCCCGCCAATTGAACCATTAGTGTAGAGTAGCGAAGAAGGCCCTCTAATAATTTCGATTTGCTCGACGTTGTTCAGATCAACTTCCAAGATATGATCAGCTGCAAGACCTGCGGCATCTCTCACGTTCATTCCATTGTTGAGAATTTTTACTCTGTTGCCTGACATTCCTCGAATAACTGGTTGTCCCACGGCTGCGCCGAAATCTGCGGACTGCACTCCCAACAGGCCATCAATTGCCTCTCCTAAACTCTGAGTTCCTCCGCTTAGGAGATCATTTCCACTTACGACGTGAATAGGGTTTTCTGCGTGTGTAGATAATTCATCGATCAAAGACGCCGTAACCGTGACTTCTTCTATAGTCGATTCATCTGCGTATAATTGTGTTGCTGCCGCTATGCTTAAACTTAGCAGCAAGTAGACTGTCCTTTTCATAAAAAGCTCCTGAAAAAAATTTAAATTTTTATCTTGATAAAAATTTAAGCTGCAGGCGGAGCTCTGGCCCAATAAGTGTCGCTATGTGTAAAATTCGAAAAATCACCCTCTGGCGCGACTCTAGCCTTTTTTTCGATCAGAGAAATAGACGTATCTGCTAGATGCAAAATTTCTGACAAATCACCATGGAAGAAGTCACATGTATGATTGGTCTGATGACTTTCGTCGGCGTGGTGAGCCGATGTCTCATGAACGTGGTGTAAATGATTATCGTGATTTTTTAACGAAGCATGAGGGATGTCTGGACCATCAGGAACAGTGTGCCAACGCAGCTCGTGCGAGATGGACGAACAAAGCAAAAGCGCAAGTGAGATGACAAGTTTACTGTCTTTTAACCGAAACAATGGGTCGAACCAGAAGAAAAAGAAAAAGAGCATAATTAAGGTTCTATAAAAACGCAACCCATTTCTGAGCTGTGCAAGCAGTTAGTCTTATCTTCAGAACAATCAATAACGCCATTGCAGTAAAAACTAATGCGTATGGATCTCAGATTGAAACACTGTTTTATCTAC
>JAYYDI010000163.1:0-6426 GCA_036161055.1 Pseudomonadota bacterium | reverse complement strand
CTGGCAAACAAATCTGTGTTTCCCGCTGCCTCATCCAAAGATTGTTGTTCTGAGAGTTTGATCGCATCTTCTTGAACCAGAAGCAGAGCTGCACGCTTATACCCAATATGATCATCGACCTCTTCGGGCAGGTCAGAGACCAGACTATCGAGCCCACCGGACGAAATTAAAGCCTCTATTGATCGTTTATTTACCTTTCTGTTATCAACTCGTTGAAAAAAATCGAAAAGATCAACAAATTTGCCTCCCTTTTCTCTTGAATTAACCAAAGACTCGATTGAACCTTCCCCTAACCCCTTAATTGCGCCTAATCCATATCGAATGCTTACATCCGTTTCTGCCTTGAACCTGTAATCTCCTTCGTTTACATCGGGGGATTTAATTTCGATTTCTAGGTTTCTGCATTCTTCGATGTTGAGAAGAATCTTGTCAGTGTTTTGCATTTCAGACGACAACACAGCAGCCATAAAATGCGCTGTGTGAAAGTGTTTTAACCAAGCCGTTTGATAGGCAATTAAAGCATAAGCCACGGAGTGAGGTTTATTGAATCCATATCCAGCAAATTTTTCCATCAGCCCAAAAATGTAGTTTGCTTGATTCTCATCAACTCCATTTAATTGAGCTCCGACAACAAAGTTAGCTCTCTGTTGGGCCATTTCCTCAGGTTTTTTCTTTCCCATCGCCCTGCGCAAAAGATCAGCATCAGCTAAACTATAGCCGGCCAACACTTGGGCAATCTGCATTACTTGTTCTTGGTATAGCATTACGCCATAAGTGTCCTCCAAAACGTTTTTCAAACTTGGGTGCAAAAAATCAACTTTCTCCTTCCCGTGCTTACGATTGATAAAATCCTCAGCGAGTTGCATGGGTCCGGGTCTAAAAAGCGCAACTAGGGCGACGATGTCATTAAAACAATTTGGCCTGACCTTTCTCATCAAATCCTTCATGCCTCTTGATTCCAATTGGAAAACGGCGGTAGTCCTAGCGTGTTGAAGGTTCTTGTATACCTCCTCGGATTCAAGGTCGAGGTCGTTCAAGTTGATCGGAGACTGACCCTTTTTAATTAAATCCTGGTTTACATTTCTCACGGTATTATCGACTATTGTTAATGTCCTTAAACCAAGAAAATCATATTTCACAAGGCCGTCTTTTTCAACATCAACCATATCGAATTGAGTCATGAGCCCCGCCCCGGGCTCATCGCAGTATGTCGGAGTGAAATTCGTCAGATCACTAGGCGCAATAACAACGCCACCTGCATGACGACCCACATTTCGCGTCAAACCCTCAAGCTTTAGCGCCATTTCCATAATTTCCTGCGCGTCCTCGTCTGCTGCAACAAAATCATTTAAAAGTGGCTCCTGTTGAACTGCATTAGTCAAAGTCATCCCAGGTTCAAAGGGGATCAATTTTGAGAGTTTGTCTGCGAGCGCATATGGCTTTCCTTGCACCCGAGCGACATCTCTTACTACCGCTTTGGCAGCCATCGTCCCAAAGGTAATAATCTGCGACACGGAGTTTTTTCCATAGCGCTCTATAACGTGCTGAATTACGCGATCTCGGCCCTCAATGCAAAAGTCTATATCAAAATCAGGCAAAGAAACTCGCTCAGGATTTAAGAATCGTTCAAACAAAAGATCGTATTGGAGGGGATCAATATCCGTTATTTCTAATGCGTAAGCTACCAAGGAGCCAGCGCCCGAACCGCGTCCAGGGCCAACTGGGATTTTGTTGGCTTTAGCCCAGCTTATAAACTCCATCACAATTAGGAAATAATCTGCGAAACCCATTTTGTTAATAACGGATAGTTCGAACGCGAGTCGTTTTTCATAGTCACTATCCAGATAATTCCTAGGGCTTTTTTTCTCTGTAAATTTTTTGAGCCTCGCGGTTAATCCACTTTTTGCGGTTTTCTCTAGAAAAGTTTCCGATGTCTCTTCTTGGGGAACGCCGTAATCTGGAAAGTAATATTTCCCTAACTCAATATCGACGCTGCACCGTTTGCCAATTTCCAGGCAATTCTCAATGGCCTCGGGCACATCCGAAAAAAGACTACACATTTCCTCGGGGGACTTAAAATACTGCTCTTCGCTGTAAGGCCTCTGTCTTCTTGAATCATCAAGCACACGACCTTGGTGGATGCAAACTCTCGCTTCATGGGCTTCAAATTCCTCTCGCTGGAGAAAACGCACATCGTTCGTTGCAACCACGGGGATTTTTTCTTGTGCCGCTAATTCTATTGCTGAGGTATTGTACTCTTTTTCATACTCTCGATTCGTCCTTTGGATCTCAATATAAAAGGCGTTTGGAAAGATCGAGGACCAAAAGGCAAGGCGCTCAGTTGCTCCTGCCCAGTTTTCAACCAAGAGAGCTTTACCAATATCTCCCTCTTTCCCACCTGACAAAGCAATGAGCCCATCTGATTTTTTTTTCAGATCCTGACGAGAAATAGATGGAGAAACCTTACCAGATTGGCTAGAGTGCATGGTGGAGAGCAACTGACAAAGATTGCGGTATCCGACATCGTTTTTGGCTATGAGAACTAGCGGTGTCACTCCAGCTCCCTCAAAGTCTGCGACCGATACATCACTGGCTACGATAGGTTTAACGCCACTGGCTTCTGCTTTATTGTAGAATTTGATTAGGCCAAAAAGGTTGTTCAGGTCTGTGACAGCAACTGCGGGCATTTCGTCTTCGACACATTTTTCAATCAACGTCGGAATCCGAACAATACCATCGCTTAACGAATACTCTGTGTGAACTCGCAAGTGAATAAATTGTGCCTTCATATTTCTAAAGTTTCAGGGTATTTTCGATTCAGGTTTTTCTGCTATTGCAATAAATTGTTATAAATCAGATTCGACTGAAAAGAAGATTTGTTATAAACGATTGATTTTAAAAACTCCGCAAAACCTTCCCGGCCCGAACACCAGTGTGAACGTCATCCTCTAAAATGACTTCTCCATTAGCTAAAGTGGCAACATAGCCCTCAGCTCGTTGAATAAATCGAGACGTGCCACCAGGAAAATCTGACACCATTTCAGGCATTCTTTCGGAAAGGCGATCTAAGTCTATAACGTTAATGTCAGCACGAAAGCCGTCCCTGATGACCCCTCGGTCTTTAAGCCCAAGAATTCGAGCAGGAGCGGAGGTCAATCGACGGACCGCTTCCTCAAGCGTGAACAGCGCTTTTTCTCTGTGCCAATGAGTCAAAACAAAAGTTGCCCAACCAGAATCCATGACCTGTCCGACATGAGCTCCGGCATCTCCCAGGCTAGGCAAACAAAACTCACTCGATATGGCTTTGGCAACGGCGTCTATATTTTGATTAAAAAATCTCAACGTGAACAAGGCTTTCCCTCGAGTTTCTCTCGAGATCCTTAAAAACGTTTCGGCCGGGCTTTCTCCCATGCGCGTAGATTGAGCACTCAAACTCTCTTCTGAAGTTCCTGTGTAATTTGGTTTGCTCCCAGAACCAAGGTAATAGATCTGATTTGGACTTATGAGAGGTTTGCGCTCGTCAGCCCACTTAACTAGGCTATTTACAAATTCCACCTCTTCCAATTTTGCAACCCGTTCCGAAAAAGACAGCCTAGCTAAATCATCCCAAACACCTCCGCGCCAGGGCAGTGTAGCTTGGATGCCTGAAACGAAACCAGAAGCTCTTGGGATGCATATCGCGTTTACATCAAGACCGTCAGCCCTCATTCCCGAAACTACTGCCTCAACTTTGTCGCCATAACTCGTTGTCCGCCCCGTTCCGTGACTAAAGAGAACTCGAGCTTTTTCTGCCTGTTTGCGGACAAGGTCCATTTCACCTTCAAAATCCCCTGCAAAATTTGTAACATTTTGCATCAGTGCACCTCTCGCACCCACCTCCTTCGCTATCTCCACTAATTCCGAATGCTCAGCATGGGTCCCCAGAACATGTCGACCATCTGGGATATAGTGCCCCAAGAACCGGGAAGTTGAGAAACCGACTGCTCCGTCTTCAATGGCCTTGCCTGCAATGGTAGCCATTTTCTGCTTCTCTCTTTCAGTTGCTTGTTCTTCTATGCTTCTCGCACCCATCACATAATATCTCAGCGCGCAGTGCCCAATCATGCCAGCCACGTTTATTGCTGGCTCTAGCTTCTCCACTTCGTTTAGATATTCTCCGTAATGCTCCCAGTTCCATGAGAGCCCATCCATTATCGCCTCTTTCGGAATATCCTCTACCGTTTCCATCATTGATGCCAAGAATTCCCGATCATCAGGCTTGCAAGGGGCAAAAGTAACTCCGCAGTTCCCCAAAAGCGCTGTTGTAACCCCATGCCAACTGATAGGGGTCAACAATGGATCCCAACCAACCTGAGCATCCAAATGAGTATGCAAATCAACAAATCCCGGCGTCACGAGATGATTTTTCGCGTCTATCTCCTTTTTCGCTTTTTTACTTGTGCTGCCGACCGATACTATTGATCCATGGTCTATGGCAACGTCGGTCTCTCGAGGTTCGTTACCGAGGCCATCTACAACAAGCCCATTTTTGATGATGACGTCATGCATTACTAATTCCTCTTTCCAAAACTCAAGATTTTATCCCATTCAAACTTTGTGCGATCGATATACAGGCGAATTCACTCTCTTAATCCAGTAAACGACGCTTCTCCAAAAGCGCCCAGCTTTATATTCCCACTTATCTCATCCCCGTCTACGCTGGCAGAGACCTCTAGCGTCATAGGCATCGGCGATGTCATCTCCATTTTCCAAGAAAGGTTGTTGCCCACCACCGATCCCCCTTCAAACTCTTGGGTGCCCTGCGGCCCTTCCATCTTCCCTGACAAACTCTCTCCATCAGTTGCCAACGTAATTTTCCCTTCCTGAGAACCCATTGGTGAGTTTATTTTGCAATTCCATGTTCCATCTGCGCTCATCTAGTCACACCTTTTTTTATGAAACCAAACAATACAAGCCTCAGAGGCAATCGGCAATTAAAAGATTCTTGATTCCTAAAGGAGGGTAGCTAACAAGTCAAATGTGGTTCATAGTGGTGGCAATTTTTATTACCATGGCAGGATTTGAGAACGGTTCACTCTGAGACGATATCCCTTATAGTTAAGTTAATTATTTCACGATCTTTCTTCAAATTTATGACCCCTGAGATCGCTTCATAGTCTCCAATATTTCGGGCAGCTATTCCGGACTGAGATAACCGGGCTAAAACTACGACCTCATCAAAATTAGCTAAACCAACGCCCTCAACCATTGCCATTGATTCGTCCAAAACAATAGTTTTCGGCAATGATTCTGGGTTGATCTGTCTTGCCGCAAGCGGCATCGGTGGTCCATTTGCGGCCCTCGCGTAAACATAAACCCGAGCATTGACGCTTCTTGTAATACCCGTTGCGAGATCAACTCGGACCTGAAGCTCACGGCCGGCTTTTTGTTTTTCCTCTAAGCTATCTTCTTTTTCATAAAAACCAATTTCTTTGTTATCTGTTTCGGCTATTCGTAGCATCGCGTTCCTGATAAGCTCGGCCCGCCGCCCAACTAAACCAGTGTCCAAAGCCCTCTGAAACCATGCGAGAGCGGATTTCCTATTTTCATTTGCCATGGATGCTATCGCTTTAATTTCCATCATTGCTACATCATTTGGATTGACTGAGAGCGCGTTATCAACCGCTTCCGAAACAGCGTCGTTCATCTCTCTATTTTTTGCAACAAAGAGTGCGCCCGCATAGTTAGAGAGAAGGCCTGGATCGCGAGGAAAGGTTACCAATAGTTCCCGATATTTGAGGACCGCCTCGTCAAAATCACCCAATTCTGAGTAGCCTCTGGCCAAGAGAAATTTGAGATCGTGATCTTTAGGCTTGGTTTCGGCTCGCTGCTCAACCTCTTGAATGAAAAGCCTGTAGCTCGGCAAATCTGAGGGGTCGCTGTTCGCAAGTTTTTTGGCTAAGAAAACATCTGGGATAGAGCCTTGGCCAAACCCAACATCAAAATAAATAAAAGCAGAAAATAGGGGTAGTAGGACAGACAGAAGCTTGAGACCCAACCCACCTGAATCCGTTTCAATGATAGGTCGATCCTTGCTTTCAGCGCTAAATAATAGCTCTCTTTTTAATTCGGATTTTAACTGAGCAACATTTTCTGGTTTCTCATCTTCTATTTCTTTCAGTCGTTCTTGGAAAACTAAAAGATTAATATCTTGACGCTCGATCTGGACAGACGATCTGAAAATAAGAGGTGCAAGGACAAATGATCCTGACACGACCATCATAAAAAACACGCAGAGGTAAAACATTAGTCAACCTTTGCTTCAAGAATTTCGTTCAACTTCTTTTCATCGTCTTCGTCCCACGGCAATACATCCTTTTCTGCTCTGACGGTATTCAGCCAAATAAAACCAGCCGCAAGGAACAGCAAAACCGGACTCAACCAAAG
>JAYYDI010000162.1:0-9461 GCA_036161055.1 Pseudomonadota bacterium | reverse complement strand
AGCAATTAATTACACTGTTTCTCTCTTTTCAATCAGGTTGAAACTACATCACCTAACACGGTATTTTGATATTTGAATGTCATCCTCTGCTAGCTCAGAGAAATTATCATCTACCCGCCCGCGGATATATTCCTGCCAAGTAAATGGACGATAAATTGGCGAAGCTTTGGAAAAAGCCGAGAGTGGTTCTAAGACCATGTCTCTCGCGGGATTAAAAAAGTAGGGGCTACTGTATCTGGGAGATTGGTCCATCATTAACACTCTGTGAACAGCGGCACGATAATTATCATTGGTCCAAACCTGCATGGAATCCCCCAAGTTAACAACAATTGCGTCCTTCTGAGGCGCTATATCAATCCACCCGTTAGATTTAGAAAGTGCCTGCAGCCCTCCGACCATATCTTGAAACAGCAAGGTTAAGATGCCCGGATCAGTATGGTGATTAAGCGCTAATTCACCTAGAGGCAATTCTTCGGATTGTTCTTTTTCATCTAGCGGGTCGGCTTGAGGGTAAAAATTCAACCTCACAGTGCTGGTTCTTTTATCGCCTCCCGGCAGTTCGGAATTGAGATCGCTCGCCCCTAAATAAGCCTTATAAACAACCTCAAGCGTTTTTGTCGCGGCATTTGATGCGGCATCAAAAAAATTCTCGCAAGCAAAGCGAAAGCTTTTATTTTCTCTCGGCCATTGATTAAAGTCGGCGGAACCAGGTCTTGGTTGCATATAATCAAAAACTTCCTTCCGATCACGCTTCTTCTTCGTTAACTCTTTATCGAAGTAACCAAGTGGGTTTCTCTCTGTTCGGTAGAGTTGCCGTTTTTCTTCTTTTGTCTGAGAAAAAAAGCTTGACGAAGCCTCCCACATCGCTTCAATTTCTTTTTGCATTCCATGATTCACTAGAAGAAAAAAACCGTGGTCCCGACAAGCGTTATCAACCAGTTCAAGTTGGGTTTCATCTTGTTTGACTAAACTGAGATCGATGATTGGTATTTTCATTTTGTTCCTTAGGAATCGGATGTGTCATCATTAAGCATATTGAGAGCGGAGGCAACCTATGGAATATTTTGTTAACCTGCCTAATGACCAATTTCTTAGGCCAGGTGAATGGGCCAAAGAGATGGAAACAGTGGGTTGGCACGGGGTTTGTGCCTCAGACCACTTTTGGGTGACTCATGCGTATCCTCACGTCTTTGTAACAGCAACAGAAATGGCATGTAAGACAGAAAAAGTTAAGTTAACCACCTCTTTCTGTAACAACTTATTCAGATCGCCTGTCGAATTTTGCCAAGCAGCGTTTTCGTTACAACAGGCTTCTCGCGGCAGGTTTGAAGCAGGACTTGGAGCTGGCTGGCTTGAGGAGGAACTTACAGCGGCTGGGCTCGAATATCCGAAACCCAAAGAACGAATCACTCGATACATAGAGGCACTTAAAATTGCACGGGATATTCTGAAGAAACAAAGGTGCCACTTTAAAGGCGATTTCTATAACATTTCAGTGGGAAAAAACTTTCAAACTCCTCAGTACGATGCTCCGCCTCTCGTTGGCTCAGCAGGAGGGCCACGTGCTCTCAAAGAAGTCAGTCCTTTGGTAGACCGAATTGAAATTAACTCAACCGCAAGAGCAACCAGAGGGGGAAAAATCGATCTCGACATCATGGCTACGATCGAAGAAAACGAGATTAGAGCCCAAGTCGATTTAGTGAAAAATGTGAGGGCAGATATCCCAATCAGCATATTTCTTCTTGTGGCAGTGGGTGAAAGTAATGAAGTGATGGGAATCGCGAATAAGTTGAGAGGTGGCTACCTAGCCAATTTTATGGGTGAACCAGAAAAAGTGATAGAAAGCCTTGGCAAACTTGAAAGCTTAGGAATAGACAGGGTTCAATTGACTGAGTTCACGCCCGGCGCACATAACCTTCTGTCCGAGGGCCTTACGGAAAATAAAAAGAAGGAATCATGAAGGAGCGCTATTTCCCTGTCTTGATAGTAGTCTCCGGGATAATAATTGGTTTGTTAATATTATTTACCGGGCCCAGCCTCGAACCGCGCGCGCCTCCGGAAAATAAACCACTCATCAGAACCATCACAGCAACGTCAGAAACTATCAGATTATCGTCCACAGCTTTTGGTACGGTTTCGCCAAGAACTGAGAACGAGCTAATACCCGAGGTTTCAGGGAGCATAATCTATATGTCTCCCTCTCTAGTCTCCGGCGGATTTTTCAAAAAAGATGACCTCCTTTTTTCAATAGAGCCACTTGATTACGAAGTCGCTTTAGAGCAGTCGATTGCAGCTCGAGAATCCGCTAAAAGCGAGCTCGAAAATGCTAAAAGGAATCATGACCGACAAATAAATCTGGCTAAGAGGCAGTCAATCAGTGAATCTAGGAAAGAAGAGGCCATTAATCGACTGAGATTCGCTGAATCTGCTCACCGTGAAGCGAACGCGAGAGTTTCTCTAGCCAGAAAAAATCTGGAACGAACAAAAATAAGGGCTCCATATGATGGGAGGGTAAGAAACGAAAAAGTTGACCTCGGTCAATTTGTAAATCGGGGACAGTCGGTCGCCAGCATATACGCCATCGATTCAGCCGAGATAAAACTCCCCGTTCATGACAGGGAGCTTGCTTTTCTCGACCTCTCGCTCTTTGAAACTGAAAAGGGTGAAGATGATTCGGTAATACTCAAGGCAAATTTTGCTGGAAAGCAACACACTTGGAATGCTCGAATTGCGCGAACGGAAGGCGAGCTGGATGCTAGAACGAGAATGATCAATTTAATCGCAGAAGTTGAATCTCCTTATTCTGTAAAAGACTCAAGACCCCCGCTCACGATTGGCCTTTTCGTCGAGGCAGAGATCTTAGGTCGTTTTGTTGAAGACGTCATAGTTGTTCCCCAATCAGCGATACAGGAGGGAAATCTCGTCTACACAGTAAATGAGAAAAATCGTCTTGAGTTTAAAGAGGTAGAAATACTAAGAATGATTAATGGTCAAGCGGTGACTACAGGAGGACTTAAGGCGGGCGATACCATCTGTATATCAGCACTCCGAAATGCTGAACCAGGTATGCAAATCAGAACGTCGACGAACCCAGAAAGGCAACAAAATTGAAACCTATAATTGCCTGGTTCGCAAAAAACCATGTCGCCGCTAACCTCCTGATGGCGCTTATAATCATGAGCGGCCTTCTGAGCATCCCTCAAATTCCGAAGAAATTCTTTCCTGATATCGAAATCCCCTACGTCTTTGTCACTGTTCCCTATTTAGGAGCCGCGCCAGAGGAAGTGGAGCGTGGGGTCTGTATGAGAATTGAGGAGAAGCTTGAAGGAATCGAAGGAATAGACAAAATCAGCAGCTATTCCAGTGAAGGAATGTGCACCGTAACGGCCGAACTTTTCGAATCCACAGACCCATCGAGAGCACTTGATGAGATAAAAAATCAAGTCGATTCCATCACTACTTTCCCGAAAGAGACCGAAAAGCCGATTACCAACCTGGTCAACCCTAAACGTAAGGTCCTTGATTTGACATTGACAGGCCCAACAGACGAGAGAGAGCTTAAAGAGCTAGCAGAGGATATTCGTTACGAACTCACGCAATTGAAGGGCCTCAGTCAGGCCGAAATCGTTGCGGTGAGGCCATATGAAATATCGGTTGAGGTCTCAGAAGAGTCTCTTAGAAGGCACGATCTCTCATTCCAAGAAATTGCCACTGCAATCAGGAAAAGCTCTTTAGATGTTCCTGGCGGGACTATAAAAACCGATTCGGGTGATATTCTTCTTAGGACAACGGGTCAGGCCTACCGGGGACAGGAATTCGAAAACTTAATTGTCCGAACTCGGGCGGATGGAACAAGGGTTTATTTGAAAGATATCGCAAAAGTAATTGATGGGTTCTCGGACGAGGATCTTTCATTTCGTTTAAACAAAAAGCCCGCCGCATCAATTACGGTAAGCCGGGTGGGTGAAGAAGATATACAGGAAATATCTAGGGCAGTGGAAGAATACGTTGCTCTTGCCAAGCTCAGCCTCCCAACTAACGTAGAGATGGTTATTTGGAATGACGATTCCGAAATATTGGAAGACAGATTAGATACACTGATCGGCGCTGCGCTGCAAGGTTTCCTGATGGTGCTAGTTTTGTTAGCACTTTTTCTTAGGCCTCGATTAGCCTTTTGGGTTAGTCTCGGAGTGCCAGTAGCGTTTTTAGGAGCGCTCACTCTCGCTCTCTTAGTAGGACTCTCCATAGATGCTATCTCACTTTTTGGGTTTATTCTGGTGCTGGGAATATTGGTGGATGACGCGATAGTCATCGGGGAGAGCATCCACTCCAAGCACCGAGGAGGCGCTGGACTCCTCGAGGGCGCAATTCTTGGAGCTCAGGATGTAACCGTCCCCGTGATTTTTGGTGTGCTGACAACGGTAACTGCGTTTTTGCCAATAATGTTTGCGTCTGGGTTTTTGGGTGACATCGGTTATGTTATGGCGACTACAGTTATATGTTGCCTGGTGTTCTCTATCGTTGAGTCCCAACTGATACTTCCCGCACATCTAGGTCATAGCCATATAAAAAGCCCTGAAAAAGAGGTGGGTCTGATGTTAATTCCGATTCTCCTTATTTTAATCATCGCTGTATCGGAGACTGTACGTCAAATCCTCGCTCTATCAGTGTTCGCTGTCAGCTGCGTCGTTGGTCTTTTTTTAAGCGGAAATTTTTCAAAACTCGCAAATTACCTCGTTCAAAAACAATCTAGATTTGCCAATAATTTTGAACTCTTCGTCAAAACTAGCTTTCGCTCCGTATCGGAAAAAGCCCTTAACAAAAGATACCGTACGATCTCTTGGGCAGTATTCGCTTTTATCATTGCTATGGCACTGCTAGGCAGTGGTCGTCTACCTTTTTCTTTTTTCCCTCCATTGGCCTCGGATCAAGTGATAGCAAAATTAACAATGCCTCTAGGAACAAATCCAAAAATTACCGAGGCGGGGATAAAGCAGCTCGAAGACTCGGCAAACCTTTTAGCTACCGAGCTAAAATCACAATACCCAGAGGCAAATCCAGTTATGCATATAGCATCGGCCCTTGGGAGCGCCTCTGGCGAGAACAGTCGGAGCAAGGGAAGCCACCTTGGCGAAGTAATTCTTCAACTAACGCCGAGCCAATCTAGAGATATAAAAACAGTCGAGGTCGCTAATAGATGGAGGGACTTAAATGGACCTGTTTCGGATGCCGTAGAGCTTAAATTTAACTCATCACTATTTTCATCAGGGGACGACATAAATATCCAACTGGAGGGAAACAACGTCAACGCCTTAGCGTTAGCAGCTAAAGAATTAAGAAATAAGCTGGCAGAGTATCCAGGAGTAATTGACATCACGGACTCATTCAGGTCAGGCAAGAAAGAGATAAAGCTATCTATACTGCCATCAGGAGAGTCCCTTGGATTAACGTTAAGCGACTTGGCGAGACAGGTTAGACAAGCTTTTTATGGAGAGGAAGCACAGAGGGTTCAACGTGGGCGTGAAGATGTGCGAGTGATGATCCGATATCCAGAGGATGAAAGAGGGTCACTCGATGCATTAAATTCTATGCGAATCAGAACCCCGGACGGGAAAGAGGTGCCATTCGCTACTGTGGCGAAAGGGGAACAAGGAGTGGGGTTCTCAACAATTAGACGAAGTGAGGGAAAACGTATTGTTAACGTAATTGCAAGCGTCGACCGCACTCAGATTACAGCAAACGAAGTCATCGCGGATCTTCGAGCCGGGCCAATCCAAAAGATTCTCTCGCCCTACCCCTCTGTGTCTTTTAAGTTAGAGGGAGAACAAAGGGAGCAGGCAGACTCTATCGACAGCTTGATCCCTCTCTCTGTTTTTGGTTTGGTAGTGATATACGCACTCCTTGCTATCCCGCTAAACTCTTACTTCCAACCACTAATTATAATGAGCGTAATTCCTTTTGCTTTCGTTGGCGCTGTGTTCGGGCATTGGATAATGATGAAACTTGGGTTAGTTGCCGGGATCGCTATGATGTCAATCATGGGATTCGTAGCCGCCGCGGGAGTTGTTGTAAACTCAAGCTTAGTATTGGTCCACTCGATAAATAATCGACGAGATCAAGGAGAGTTAATCAGAGAAGCCGTTATTAACTCTTCACAATCAAGATTTCGTCCAATTATGCTTACTTCAATTACAACTTTTGTGGGTCTTTTACCTCTGATGCTTAACACCAGCGTTCAAGCTCAATTTCTTGTTCCGATGGCTGTCTCTTTGGCCTTTGGCGTGTTGTTCTCAACGGTGGTGACTCTGCTAGTGGTCCCATCGGGTTATTTAGTTCTGGATGACGTTGGTATTTGGCTAAAATCAAAAAATCAGTCGGCTAAGTCACCAACCTCTTTCCAATAAGTCTCTAATATTTTTATATGTTCACGCGGAGTTTTAAGTCCTTCGCCCTGACCGCGCAACGCCATTCCTCTCATAGAAACATGAGAGGCACCGACGTTTATCCAAGTTTCTATGTCTTCTCGCCATCTTTTGGGACCTGATTGAAAATTTAAAAGTGCCTCTACCCCAAAATCACTGCCATCTCGGTTTGCATCGTTTAAATATTTTTTTAGAGAATCCCAGCCCAAGAGATTTTCTTTCTGTCCACTCCCAAAGATAAAACCATCTCCAATTGCTGCTGCGCGCTTTAAGGCGACTTCCTTAAAGCCACCCAGCCAGATAGGAATCTTTTTCTCTGGCAATGGATTCAAACCAGCTCGCTCAATCGTATGCCACGCACTTTTATAATCAATTACAGGCTTCTCCCACAATTTGCGAAGCAAGTTAATTTGATCTTCCTGACGCCTTCCTCGATTCGAAAAATTTTCATTGAGACTATCGAATTCAACGTAATTCCAGCCAGTGCCTACACCCAGCCTTAGTCTTCCAGAGGAGAGAATATCCACTTCCGCTGCCTGCTTTGCTACCAGGGCTGTTTGTCTTTGCGGGAGGATCAACACACCGCTAGCAAGCTCAACGCGCGAAGTACACGCCGCAAAAAAACCTAAAAGAACAAAAAGTTCGTGAAAGGCTGATTGCTCTGAGTAAGGGCCCCAAAGTGGCGGATCCCTTTCGGCATGAACAGCACCTAGAACGTGATCATAAACAAGCAGATGAGAATAACCCAAACCCTCTGCCGCCTGCGCCCAATCTTTGATAACCGTTGGATCGTTACCAATTTCTAGGTGAGGAAAGACAGCGCCTATTTTCATTTTTTTAGCTCCCGAAGCGTGGATGTAATAGGCTAATCAATATTTTGAAAAAAGGGTACGAATTATGCCAAAAAGGTATATAACAGAGATGGGGATGGGCACAGACATCCACGGTCAAGACTATACTGTAGCCGCCGAAAGAGCTGTTTTTGATGCAATACACCACTCGAGTTTGCATTTTTTTAAGCACTTAAATAAGTCGGCACACGACATGATCATTGATTTGCTGGTTGCTGTTCCAAAACCGGAAGAGGTTGACCAAGATCGATTAGCGCGCTCTTTGCCATACGGAACTGTAAATCTTATTTTATCAAAAGGTGGTCTCGAGATACCAGGAGACGGCGAGGATGATGCAATTATCATTGCAAACGCGGGAATAATTGTTCGATTGACTGACTAATAAGCGGAATAATTAACTAGGCAGCAAATCGAAAACCTCTAAATCCTCAGACGCTGAGCTCTGCCTCGCAACCATTTGTCCCATCCAGGCTTCTCCTGCTTCATTTGTCGGGTCCAAAGTGCCTGCAACGACAGCCGCGTAGACCCAGTTATAAAGAATACACCGCCTATAATCATCCCAGATAAACTTAGAGGTTAAGCCCTCTACTCCATGCTTTTTCAGGCCCTCTCTGTATCTATCAAGCAGCTGTTTTTCCTCTTTTTGTCTGATTTCAGTTTTTGTATTTTGGCCAAGCAATAAAGCCACATCGAACATCCCTTTCGCAATTAATGGGCCCTGCCAATCTAAAATTGCGAGCGGATGATGGCCCGGATCAACACCAAAGAGTAGATTTGGCATCCTAAAGTCGCCGTGGCAGAGAGTATTGGGTCCACTCATTCGCTCCAACTGCAGGGCCGGCACTGACTCGAGGAATCGATCGCGATGATCGCGCACACTCTCGGGCACGAATTCACCAAAGGCTTTTACCATGGGGTCCCAGCCAGTTCTGGACCAATTACGCATATTATCTGCGTGATAACTTTTTGCGATCCCAGGAACCCATTTCAGCGTGGAAGTTTTATCCCAAAACGCGCTATGTAGCTTCGCTAACTCGTCAATTGCTAACTCGGTTTGCTCAAGATTAGCTCCAATTGCCTGATCTCCAACTTCATAATCACTGAGATCTTCCATGAGTATGAGGAAATTATCGCCATCAAGCGCGCAGAAATAAAAAGCCGGACATCGTGCATCTGTTTGCGGATCTAATTCGTCTGCAAACCTAGTTTCTCTTTCGTATAAGTTCATGTTCATCGCAACTTCACGATTAGTGGAGTTTTCTGACGCGTATTTAGCTATTACTGAAAGTGGGAGATGGGAAGGTTCGGTATTATATTTGAGTGTTAACTTGGAGATATCAGCCATCATTCCCGTACCCTCCGCTAACGGCTCTGTAGAAACCTCTTGAATCGAGATCCCAGGCGGCAAAAACTTTTCTGACAAGGTCAGATTTAGAAAGTCAGCCGAGAATCCCTCGGGAAATTTGGGCAAACTCACAGAGATCCCCTTTAGTTATTAAAAGAATTTATCGATTTTTCTTATAACTCTTTATTGCTGAGTAGTCTTTAGACCAATTTTTTTCAATATGTAACCCACTCTAAACGAAAAGTTAATAAAATAAACTTATTGTTTTTTAAATCTTTATTTTTTGACTCTAAAATTCGCGGTTATGATTAGAGCGCTTTACCTTCTAAATATGATCCATCATTGGGACACGCTGGCATTCAAAGTTTTCTCATCGGGTAGTGCCTCGGTAACTTGTACCCGGCTGGCAAAGGTAGTTTCATTTTCTGGAGACGGTTATCTCTATCTAGTGGCACCTATTTTTCTTTTGGCTTTTGATTTTTCTCAAGTCTCAGAATTCGTTCAAATAGCGATAAGCGCATTCGCTGCGGAGAGATTAATATATGCGGCAATTAAGAACGGCCTAAAGCGACGACGACCGGCGTATATTGTATCCAACTATAAAAGCGTGATTGAAGCAGGAGATGAATTCAGTTTCCCATCTGGACATACCTCGGCCGCCTTCCTTATGGCGTCACTACTGGTGCTATTCTACGGACCTGTTTTTGCAATTTTTTATCTTTGGGCGGGATCGGTCGCATTGTCAAGATTGGTGCTAGGGGTCCACTTCCCTACAGACGTTCTCGTCGGAAGTTTTTTGGGATCATCGATTGCCTATCTTAGTTTTGTTCAGCTCTTATGAGA
>JAYYDI010000161.1:0-2943 GCA_036161055.1 Pseudomonadota bacterium | reverse complement strand
CCCGCTGAATGAAGTTTTCCGTAGATTCTTGATTTCCCATGTCGGCAGTGTGGCCGACTATGTTTTTGTCAGTGGTCAGCGCACTCACTGCGTCAGCGCTGCGTGCGCAAAACTCAACTTGGGCACCATGCTCAGCAAGCGCTTTAACGATTGCGGCACCTATGCCTAAGCTTGCGCCGGTTACAGCGGCTCGCTTGCCGCTCAAATTTAAATTAATCACTAGCTTCTCCCCATGTATACACTCTGAGATCCTATTGATTTGTGGGAGATAAATAAAAGGGTTTTGTTCGTAACCAACTTATGACGCCATGGATTGAACTGCTATGTTGGATAAGGAACGTGCGCGTGGGAGCACCCTTAAAAAGGATTAAAGGGCCCATGGACACCGAAGTTACCAGGCTTTCTAGCCTTTTTGAGGTGCCGTGCGGTCTCTACACCCCAAAAAGTGCAAAAACTGAAAAACTGCGGCGAGATCAGACCTGCAGTGAAGCAAGTCTTAGAATTTGGCGTTCCGATTTGATAAGTTGAGGGGCGTTGAAACATTATAAAAACAATAATAATAAGCGGAATAGGAAGGTCAATTTTGGAAAGTTTTGAGGAAAAAATCGCGGTCGTTACTGGTGGTGGGACGGGCATGGGGCGGGAAATTGTTTGTCAACTAATTTCCGAAGGTGCTCACGTTGCCACTTGTGACGTTATCGAGAAAAATTTGCGTGAAACGAGAAATCTTGCGAAGAAATATGGCGCTGGTCGAATAACAACTCACATATGCGATGTGTCAGACGCAAGTCAACAAGCCAGATTTTGCGAGGAAGTTGCTGCTCAGCATGAAACTAAGCACATAGACTTATTGTTCAATAACGCGGGTATTGGTGCGGGTGGTAGCGTAGTGGCGGAAGATCGGAGCGCGTGGGAAAGAACCTTTAATACTTGTTGGTATGGCGTTTACTACGGCTGTATTACTTTTCTCCCTATGCTGCGAGCGAGTAGAGAGTCTCGAATTATCAACACGAGCTCGGTAAATGGGTTCTTTGCGTCAGTTGGGCCTTACGTCCCACACACTGCCTATTGTGCGGCGAAATTTGCAGTAAAAGGTTTTACCGAAGCACTGATAACCGACCTTCGTTTAAATGCCCCAAATGTATCTTGCTCTGTAGTCATGCCAGGACATATCGGCACTTCTATCGTAGAAAATTCACGCAAGCTAGTGCGTGAAAAGAACGCTGATGAGCCCACGGATTCGGAAGTGGAACGAGCGCGCGAGATGTACCTTAAGGCAGGGTTACCAGTAAATAACGTCCCAGATGAGCACATCAAAAACTTGATGCAACAAGAATCGGATACGTTTCGTGATACTGCACGTACGACAGCCAAGGACGCCGCCTCAATCATTTTAAATGGAGTGAAAGAAAAGCGTTGGAGAATTTTGGTTGGTAAAGATGCTGAATTTACAGACCAGGCGGTGAGAGAGGATCCCGAATCTGCCTATGAGCTTAAATTCTATGAGCGTCTAGCGGAACAAAATCAATGGCCCAATATGGAAGATACAAAGTAACAATGTTTCTGAGGGCGGAGCGACCTCACCACAGGGAGCTAGTACTTATCTGTCTTAGAATTGAGTGGTTTCATTTAAAAAGCGAGATTTTTCATAGAATTGTGGGACGTGCCAATTTTCCAGTTTCTCTACTGTCAGGTTGATTCGGTTTGAGGATTGAAATTGTGGGGTTTGGCTCAGATATTTACGTGCAGGGTTCTAACAGATCGCGGATCAGCTAATAGGCAAGTATCAGAAATATCGAATAGACCAGGGGGGTCGAGGCCGTATATTGGTAAGCTTTCGCTATAGTCTTAAAAATTGTTTTGGATCAGTAAACGGGATAGAGCGATGACTTTAGAAGACTTTGGGAACCTTGGTGAGGCGTTCGGATCTATTGGGTTAATCATAAGTATTGTATTTCTAATTCTTGAGTTGCGGTGGAACAGAAGAGAATCCCATCGCATTCAAAGAGAAGACGCGTTCCAGGCTGTGATGGATTTAGAATTGACCTTGTTCGCCTCAGATACTTGGCATCAGACCTGGGAAAAATGGGTTGTTGCAGTTGGCGATTACGAGAATGGCGTATCAATAGATGATCTGAAAAGTCGATTTAGCGATAGCGAAATGGGAAAGTTGTCGGCAAGACTTTTCTATAATCTCTATTCCCTAGAAACAAATCTAAAGAGAAGGGCCAACGGCACAATTTCCAAGGAGGAGTGGGATCTAATTGGTCCAATACATCAGGAAATGGTCAGTTCTTTAGCGTTAAAGATGTTCCCGTTAGAGCGGTTAATGCTTCCAAAAGTTAGGGCTTATTTAGACTTGTGAGCTCCCATCTTTGAAAAACTGACTGGAGCAACGAGGGGCAGAGAAAGCATAAACAATATTTATAAAACATGCTTAATTTAGGAATCAAATTAACTGAGCTTGGCATAATTCCTGAGTCTGTTCTCAGGATAGCCATCAAAAAAATAATCCAGCAACGTCTGTCAGAAATCCCAATCAACGCTCAAGAACGGGAATCGAAAAAAACACGTTTCATTGAGGAATTACGATCGAGTCCGATTGCGTTCAGTACCAACCAAGCCAATGAGCAGCACTATGAGGTGCCACCACCTTTTTTCCAGGAAATTATGGGCTCTCATCTTAAATATTCCTGTGGTTGGTTCGACGAAAATACAACCTCTCTAGATACGGCCGAAGAGAACATGCTAAAGCTCTACATCGAGAGGTTAGGTATCCGAAATCATCAGCGAGTTCTTGATTTAGGTTGTGGTTGGGGAAGTTTCACGCTCTTTGCTGCTGAAAAATTCCCAAAGTCAGATTTTGTGGCTGTATCTAATTCCAATGATCAGATTGATTTCATCAACAACACTGCCAAAGCAAGATCTTTGGGGAATGTTGAA
>JAYYDI010000160.1:0-6736 GCA_036161055.1 Pseudomonadota bacterium | reverse complement strand
TTTTGAAAGAAACAGGCTTTATTCAGGACGAACAACCTGAGCCGATCGCGAAATTTGATCAGGAAGCATTAGAGAAAGCTCTATCCAGAATGTTAGGTGATTTGAAGGGGCAGGCTGAGCAAATTGCAAAGAACAGTGACTCACTTTTGCTGGATACGGACGGACGCTATGTGATAAAGCGCGGGGATAGTCTTTCAGAAATATTAGAAAAAATAGCTAAGGGATCTAATATTAATTTGAATTTACTAAAAAGAGCTTTCGTTGCGGCTAATCCCAAAGCTTTTAAGAGATCTAACCCTAATTGGATGTATGCGAATGCGAAGCTTAGGTTTCCGGAAGAAAAAGACTTTAGAAAAATACTTTTTCGCAACGTGAATGTGGGCGAAACAAAAACTGAAATAGAGGATCCGTACTCAGATTGGATACGATTTCCAGCCAGATAAGAAGATGATCTCAGCCGACGCTATCAATCAACCCATTCGCGTCAACGCAGTCTATTCCGAAGGGGGAACCAGTGTTTATTCTTTGCGGCTTGAACCACCTGATGCCAGATCCTTGGGTTTGCGAGAGGGACAGGTAATAAATGGCCTGATTGCGTCTCGTCCAGATGGCAATGTCTTAATTACCAAATCTAATCGCCAAATTGCTTTGCCCCCAAATTTTGCTGCATCGCCAGGGCCAGCTAGTCTATCCGCGTCAGCGATAAGCTCTGGGGCATTTTTGCTATCTCTTCAGCAATCCGAACGGCGCCCGTCAACGTCAAACCTCTCAATTGACCGCGCTCATCGTCTTCTGGGACGACCCCTACAAAGCGATGCCCTGCGTCAATTAATTTCTTCGGCAACCAACAGCAGCCGAGAATCAAGCGGGCTTCAATTTCCGCGAGGCTTCTCACTCCTCACTATAGGCGCTATGTTTCCCAATAAAACTATGGTCGAGGCCATAAAACAGTCCTTGATACAAAGCGGGCTTTACAACGAAGCCAACATCTTGAGTGGCCAAAGTGATAGGATAAATTTGAAGAATTTGTTGTTGCAACTTAGGCGAGTCCAATTGAACAGAGGAGCAGACCTAACTCTTATTAATCAAGGTCTCGATGAGCTTGAGTCATATCAACTCGATGCCCTCGGTGGTCAGATTAATCGAGCGACTTCGTTGAATTGGTTGATCCCTGTTCTTGGAGAATGGCCAATAGAAGTTTTTTTAGAGGAAAGGCAATCATCCGACGCTAGGGCGGAAAACGAAGAGAAAACAAATGAGTGGAAAGTAAGTCTGCGCGTTAATCTCTCTCAAGATAAGCATCTGGATATTACTCTGGTAGTGAAAGAGGAAACTGAAATAAGAATAAATCTTTGGATCCCAGTTTTGGAGGTATACCAAATTGCATCAGAGAAAAAAGGGTGGCTGAATGAAGCGTTTTCCATGGCTGGGTTGGATTTAAAAGAATTAAATATTTTTCCTTCGGAGAAGCGTTCCGAACTTAATGCTATTAGTTACGGTGAAAAAGAGACTAAAGGTTCATCTGGGATTTTGATTGATGTTTGAGCAACCCGATAAAAAAGTAGCAGTTGCACTCCTCTATGACAGAATTAAGGCTCCCAAGGTGACCGCCAAAGGGACAGATACTTTGGCCGAAGAAATTATTGCCATTGCGGAAGAGGCCGGGGTTGCAATTTCAGAGGATCCCCTTCTAGCTGAGACGCTTTCTCAACTTGAAATAAACTCTGAAATTCCTGAAGAACTTTTTAGATCAGTGGCTATAGTTTTAGCGTGGGTGTACCGATTACAGGAGAAGACACCCTGGGATTAGGATAATTTCCCCAACTTATTGTAGACATTGGTCTGCAGGTCGTTTCTATTAGTCAGAACGCTGATAAGATTTTTCGTAATTTCCATTTGTTTTTTGAGCAATATGTCGTTTCGAAGATGCTTATCTTTGCATTCCTCGAGCTTACTTCTTATTTCGTCGAACAATACCAATTGGTCTCCCGACAGATCGCTAGAGCCAAGACTTTTCCACAATATGTCCAGTTCTTGCATTTTCTCTACTTTTTGGACCTGAATCTTCTCGACGGACAAAAAATCTCTCCCGGATAGAAGTTCAAATTCCTCGTCCAATAACTTAAAAAGACTTTTAGATAAAACCGAGAGTTGCTTTAGAGGACTGATTTCCGCTTCGGACATTAAATAAATTTAAAGTAGGCTTTCAAGGTCGGCGAATTTCTCAGCGATTTTCGCATTGTCTATGGGATAATTCCCTGACTCAATTGCTGCTTTAAGTTCACGCACTCGGACTTCATCATAGGACGCCTTATCCTCGGCTCTCTTAACGGCTTCGCTTAACTCAACATCTACCGATTCCCTAGCTCTGGGTGATTCGGGTGTCGTGCCTTTTCCCGAATCCTCTACAGAACTTTTTGAATTGGTTGATACAGTGTCTGACCTGCTCGTCTTAGACGAGTTAATCCCACCAATATTCTCTACCATTTTTTACCCCTTCCTTAAGGAGACTCGTACACAACTACAATCGGACATTGTATAAGAAACTTTAGTTTTTTTTAAAAAAAAAATAACTCATTGAATTATATAGCAAAACTTATCGGAATTCAGTGAGAACAGGAAGTTTCTTGCCTAATATTGCCGAGATTTAAGTCCTTTTTTAATTTATCGAAATCGTACCATAATCTACTACCATTCCTGAGACGATTAGGCTACTTTCAAGATTCTTAGCTTTTATTCGGCTTCCAAAATAACCGTCAGAGAGCGATACACCCTTCGCGTCGATTGAAAAGTTTTCAGTTTTATAGATTAAGTTCACAGGCTCGTTTCTGCGAACAAGCTTTGCCTTTCTAAGATCACGTTCGCGTAGAACTTTCCCAACATCTATTCTTTTATTCGTGGTCATATATTCGAGGCCACTTAATTTTTCAATGTAGTCGCTAGGAACTGCATGGGTAATTTTTTTTTGAACAAAATTAGAGTCATCAATCTGAATTCCTGCTGGGAGAGCTTTTTGTGCAACGAATACCTTCACTGCTTTCTTAAGATCGTTTCTCAGAAGTAATTCCCCTTTTACAACGTCTCGCTGGAGATAAAGACCTGTAAAGCCCTCTAGCTTTGAAATTGCGTTTGAGGGAATAGACCTATTTTCCCTCGCTAGACGCAGATCCTCTGATTTAAGTGCATAGCCCTTTTCATGATTTTTCTTAAAAACAAAAGCTACTTTACGTTTTCTCTCTGGCCCCAGAACACTTTTCGGAATAACCAGTCCGGCGATTGATTTTGGTACTTTAAGAAATCGGCGCCATTCGTCATTGCAAGTCGCTTTTACCTGTCTTTTGTTTTTATTGGTGAACTCGAAATTAATCGGTTCTGAGCAGCTTAATTTTAAAAGCCCTCGGTCGAAGTTTTTTCTTTCTAAAGTTAGGTCTTCATTTGCTTTCTTGGCCAGCCAGCCTTCGTAATCAGTAATTAGGTCGCCTGCTATGGAACTCTGTAAAACACTAAGCAAGAGCCAGCCTGACGCCACCATGGTAAAACGGTGGCGGATTCGACTATTCATATTTTTAAGATTGTTCATGCCTGAGGTTGTTATGCTTCCGAATTCTTAAGTTTTGATCCTATCTTTTAAATCAAAAACATCAAGCTTCAATATCGGTGATGTTTTGCCGAAATAATTTTCCGCTTCGAGGCCGATTGTTGCCGCCATCCAGCGAGATTAATTTGCTGTATCTCGCCGAAAAATCTTAAGTAACTGTTTTAGAAGGAAAAAAAGTTTCTACAGAAAGTTGGCACGGCGATTGCTCATAGTCAATGCCGAAAAAAAAAGTGGTCCTATTCACTTAATCGGCAAAGGGATCGAAAACTTTAGTGAGAGTTTGAAAAGAAATGAAAATTTTTGACAACGTTTTTGGAGTACATGAAGCGGCGATGAAACTGAGACAAGACCGTCTCGGTCTTCTCTCAGAGAATCTCGTAAATGCAGAAACTCCGAATTATAAAGCTAAAGATCTCGATTTCAGGAAAGCGATGAGTACAAGCTTAGCCAATTCCGGAGTTTCTTTAGAGCAGACACATGGCGCGCACATGAAGCATCGCAGTCTGAGCAGTATTGGTGGAGCGGAAATAATCTATCGCAATCCAATGAATCCGGCGGCTGATGGTAACACGGTCGAGGCTCACTATGAGCAATCGGAGTTTGGTAAAGAAACGGCACGCTATATGGCGACCGTTCAATTTATTGAAAATCGTATCGGCGGAATTCGCCGAGCGTTTAGAGGCGAATAAACAGAGCACAAATATATAGGTAACGTTATGGCTTTAGTAATAAATACGAATGTTTCATCACTGACTGCCCAACGAGCATTGGCTGATTCAAAAGCGGAGCTTCAGACTGCCATGGAACGTCTTTCTACAGGGTCGAAGATTAACAGTGCAGCGGACGACGCTGCAGGTTTGGCAATGACTCAAAGAATGACAGCCCAGGTCAAAGGACTCGCGATGGCTATCAAAAATGCAAACGATGGGCAGGCGCTAACTCAATCTGTAGAGGGAGCCCTAGCCGAGGTCTCAGATATGTTGCAGCGGATGCGTGAACTTGCGCTTCAGGCAGCTAATGGAACAAATAGTTCTGCTGACCGAACCTTTTTGCAGTCAGAGATAAACCTTTTGGTTCAGGAAATTACGCGTGTTGCTACGAATACTCGCTACAACGGCGAACTAATTCTTGACGGAACTTTTTTGAACAAATCAATGCAAGTGGGAATTGAAGAGGGAGAGAATATAATTTTCTCCGTCCCATCCGTTGCTGCGGAGAGTGTTGGTGCTCACACTCTTGTTGGTAATGGCGTAGGCGCTCTGGCTGCTGGGCAAGATCCCGCAACCCTTACAGGAGATGCCGCGCTCCAGAATCCCAGTACCATTGCAGATGATATAGAAATTTTTGGATTTCTCGGGACAAGAGAGACCGCATCCTCCGTTGGGGATAGTGCAAAAGAGACAGCGGTAAAAATCAACAATTTAACTGGTGAGACAGGTGTCAGGGCTTATGCTAAAACTTATGCGGCTTTGTCTTCCTCCAGTGCTACTGCAAAGACCTATAGCGTTAAGATAAACGGTTACCAAACAGGAAACTTCGTAATCTCAAGCGGCGACGCAGAGGCTGCAGTGGATGCGATCAATCAGATTTCAGGGGCAACCGGGGTCACAGCAAGTTCAGCAAACAACAAAGTAATATTATTCGATAGTGATGGGGACGATATCACCATCGAGAACACTCAAACGTTGGCGGGCCACTCAGATTTAGTGGTAGAGAAGCTTGGTGAAGACGGCGCTATTACAAATATCATTGGTGATGCTGTTTCACTCCAAATTTCTGGCGCAAACGACGCAACAAGAGTGACTGGTACGCTTAAGATGGTTTCTCCTAATGCGTTTTCTATTGATCAAAAGGCAGTAAATCATAAAGAGACTATCACTGTTGGCACCCTCGCTAGTTATACTGCATTGTCCATAAGCGATGGCACGACTACGATCACGCCCACTGTTCCTGCTTCTGGCGGGTACGGAAGTATTGATGCAGCTTTGACAGCTATACAGGCTCACGCAAGTTATGGTGATCTATTGTTCACTGTCGACAAAGCTGCAAATGGAACGGACCTCGAGTATAACTGGAAAGCAGCCGGCGCCGATTATCAGGTTGAAACAATTACGACCGGTACGACCGCTGATTATGATTCCGTAACAGGCGGTACCAGCAATAACACCGTTATTGTTGGCGATGGCACTACAACGGTCACTGTAGGGTTCGCTGACGGTAGCAATCCGACAATCGATGACGTTGTTACCGCGATACAAGGTGGTACTGGTTACGCCAATCTCGGATTCGCAGTAACTAAGGCTCCCAACGGGACAGATATTGAATTTATCTGGAAGACCCCAGGAAAACAAACAGGCACAGCTACTTACGTGGTGGCAGGTGTTAGTAACGAGGCCGTTACCACCTCATTACCAGGCCAAGGCTATCCCGCCGCGGTCCGCTCGACTTATGCGGCCACGGGGGTGACAAACGAATCGATTGCTCAAACTACTCAGGGGGTGAACTCTCTCGGGTATTACAAAGAGAATACGAATACTGCGAACCTTATTAATCTAACTCAGGTCAATATCACGACGATGGTGAAGGCAGGCGATTCAATATCGATCGTCGATGCTGCGCTAGATAAGGTCGCTCAGATGCGATCTGATCTGGGTGCGATCGAAAATCGATTGGCCTATACGGTCTCCAATCTTATGAATATTGCGGAGAAGACTGCGGACGCTAGATCACGTCTGGACGATGCTGACTTTGCATTAGAGTCTGCAAGATTAGCCAAGGCCCAGGTAATTCAGCAAGCGGGTACTTCAATGCTATCTCCGGCTAATCAGATGACCCAGTTAGTTCTTGACCTTATAAGATAATCAGATCGAGCAACAGTCATCTAGGAGGATTTGAATGAGTCTTGAAAACATTATGAACATAGCCGGAATGGCGATGGACGCTCAGACCTTTAGGCTTAATCTTTCAGTTTCGAATATTGCCAACGCAGAAACGATAGCCTCTTCACCGGAAGAGGCATTCAAAGCTAAAAGGCCTGTTTTTAAAACCGTTTTAGAAAACGAAGTAAATGAGTCCATTGGCCGCGTAAGTGGTGGTGTATATGTAGCAGAGGTAGCTGAAGATACAACGCCCGTTCCC
>JAYYDI010000159.1:0-3693 GCA_036161055.1 Pseudomonadota bacterium | reverse complement strand
AGCATCTTTCCCAACCAACTCATTGACAATTCTCCTTCAAGAATGAAACTAGCAACTCGGTTTGCTCTCTCATTATATCTTTACTCTCTCTGGCCTCGACATTGAGTCGAAGCAACGATTCAGTATTAGACCCTCTTAAATTGAAGCGCCAATCTTCGAAGGCTAAGCTTATTCCATCGACTAGGCTTATGCTTCGAGCGCTCGGACTAAAACGGTTTTTTACTTTCTCTAAAGAGGCCACAATGTCATCAACTTCTAGATTGATCTCTCCAGAGCAAGGAAACATAGAGACACAACCACTTATCAGGTCACTCAGCGCAGCGCTCTCTTCAGACATGATATCAATTAAAATGAGCCAAGGGATCATCCCACTATCGCAATATGAAAAATCTCTAAAATAATAGTGTCCACTCATTTCTCCAGCATAGATTGCGTTCTCTTCTCTCATTTTCTCCTTTATGAAAGCGTGGCCTGCCTTACTTTGTATGGGAATTCCCAAAGATTCAGACATATACAAAGTATTCCAAATTAAACGTGGGTCATGAATTATAGTCTCTCCTGGATTTTCTTTGAGCAACGCTCTGGCGAAAAGACCCACTAAATAATAGCCCTCAACAAAATTACCGGCTTCATCAAAGAAAAAACATCTGTCAAAATCGCCGTCCCAAGCCACTCCCAAGTTTGCGCCGGTTTCTCTGACAGCCTGAGACGTGGATTCTCTGTTTTCAATCAATAGCGGATTCGGTACACCGTTCGGAAAACTGCCATCAGGGCTATCGTTGATCGTTATTAACTCGAAATCCAGCAAATCTTTAAGTGGGTCCAGCACCAACCCAGCTGACCCATTTCCTGGGTTACCAAGGACTTTAAAATTTTTGTTATGATATCCCCCCCGCCGGAAGCTCAATAATTTATTAAGATAGTCTTCGCGATGCTTAAGGAAAGATAAGCTGCCGCGTCCTCTCGAAGAAGAGGTCGGGAAGGAGTTTTTTCGGACAATTTCTTTGATTTCTCGTAACCCAGAATCGCTGCTGATTGGCCGGGAACCAGAGGTCACCATTTTCATCCCATTATGCGTTTTTGGATTGTGACTTGCGGTAACCATGACCCCTCCATCAAACCCATAATGCGCTGTAGAGAAATAAATTTCCTCTGTGCCGCAACAGCCGATAAAGGAAACATTAACTCCGCTATCTCTTAAACCCTCGATGAGCGCCTCAGATATTTCTATCCCTGAGAGCCTTATATCATGCCCAACAACCACCGATTTCGGGGTCGAGAAGCTCGAAAAAGCCCTGCCGATGGCATAGGCAATGGAATTGTCAAGAACTCCAGGCACCTCCCCCCGAATATCATAGGCCTTAAAACTCTCAACGTTTAATTCGGTCATGGCTATTTTCTTCTTTTATAAACCGACGGCTCCCCCACTTGCCCTGGGGTCTTTAACTCCTTGAATCAGCGACCCATCAAAAGAAATGGAATTAGCATCACCAATACCTCCCCCATAGGTTGAAATACGGAATGATTGATAACCCATCCTTTCAAGATTTTCGCGAGTATCAGGGGAGAAAGCACCTCTCTCGTGCAAGATAGTGTCGGGTTTCCATTGATGGTGAAATCTGGGAAAACCAACGGCGTGATGTAGAGGCATTTTGTGGTCCAGGAAATTTATAATTACCTGCAAGACCGTCGTGATGATTGTTGAACCACCGGGAGATCCTGTAACTAGTATCGGCATGCCATCTTTTACGACTAAAGTGGGCGACATAGAGCTTAGCATTCTTTTGTTGGGCTTAATGGAGTTCGCTTCTCTTCCGAGTAAATCATACTGATTCATCACGTTTGCTTTAATCGAGAAATCATCCATCTCATTGTTTAATAGAAAACCAGCACCCGGGATTACTATTTTATTTCCATAAGGACTGTTGAGGGTTGTAGTAAAAGAAACAGCCATGCCGTCCGAACTCATGACCGAAAAATGCGTAGTCTCTCTATTTTCTTGAATTGTAATATTGCCGTGACTAATTTGGTCGCTCTTGGATACTCGATCCCATTCAAAATCTTTGAATCTCTCTTTTGCGTATTTTTTGCTAATGAGCATTTCGAGAGGGACATCGAAAAAATCCGGATCTCCCAAATACTCAGCTCGGTCAGAGTAAGCCCTTTTTTCTGCCTCTACCATTAGATGAGTGAGCCTAGAACTTCCCCAGCCCAATTTTTGCAGGTCAAAAGGTTCCAGCATGTTAAGTATTTGCAAAATGAGTAGGCCGGACGAAGGAGGGCCCATCGTCCAAATTCTATTACCCCGATAATCAATGCCTACTGGCTCACGCCAAACCGAGCGATAATTTTTCAAATCTTGAAGAGTAATTATTCCTCCTCTGGCTTGCATTTCAGCAACAATAAGCTTGGCAACTTCCCCATCGTAGAAACCGTCGCGCCCGTTTTGCGAAATTGAAACTAAAGTTTTGGCCAGATCAGGCTGTATCCACAAATCACCCTCTGATAGCTGCGCCCCATTGTGGGAGAATTTTTTCTTGGAACTCTCAAAATCCTGAAGCTTTTTGCCATATTTTCGAATATGCCTGCTTAAGAAAAAATCAACCAAAAACCCGTCGCGAGCCAATCTGATTGCGGGTGCAATAACTTTCTCTCTTGGCATAGTTCCAAACCGGTCCAACAATGTGAGCAAACCATCAACGCTGCCGGGAACGCCGGAAGAAAGTGCACTCGCTCTTGAGAGATACTTGTTAGGCTCTCCGGCTTCATCTAGATACATGTCTCTGTGAGACGCGTTCGGAGCTGTTTCACGATGATCTAGGCTAAAGATTCGCCCATCAGGCAACCGAACTAGAGCAAAGCCACCACCTCCAAGATTCCCTGCTGACGGATAAGTGACTGCAAGAGCAAACGCAGTCGCTACTGCCGCGTCTACCGCGTTACCACCCTGACGCATTATCTCTAGTCCTGCATCAGACGCCAGACTAGAGCGACTTACGACCATTCCCTTACTAGAGAATGCTCCCTCCTGTGTTGCTGCATGCAAACCAATTGAAAAAAAAATTATTAGGAAGCTTAAAAATTGAATCAAGTGATTCATGCAGAGCCTAAATAGAGAATAAATCTCACGTGTAAAAACCTGATATTTGAAGGTATACTCGAAGTTTATCGAAACAAATAAAAATTATCGATTTAAGTAATGTAAAAATCTATTTTTTTTTGGTAACTTTCGCGTTGGCTCCCTGCGCTTCGGGATGAACCAACTATTTGGTTTTTTTTTTGAGTTCGAAAATGAGACACCTCCCGAATCTTAAAGTTCTGAGCCCGTCTGAAATCCTAGATATTCTTGATAGAGCGAAACAGATCAAGGAGAAGCCATCAGACTTCAAGGCGTTACTCGATAGAAAAACTCTCGCACTTCTTTTTCAAAAAACCAGTACAAGAACTAGAGTTTCTTTCGAGACAGCCATGCTTGAGCTGGGTGGAAACGCTATCTACATCGATTGGGCTACCTCGAATTTCGTGCTTTCAGGTATCGAGTATGAAACAGAATATCTCTCAAGAAATGTCAGTTGCATCATGGCGAGGCTCATAAAAAACTCTGACCTTGAAAAGATTATTGGAGCGAGTCAGGTTCCCGTGATCAATGGTTGTTGCGAAAAATATCACCCTTGTCAGGCCCTCACAGATATA
>JAYYDI010000158.1:0-6900 GCA_036161055.1 Pseudomonadota bacterium | reverse complement strand
GCCTTGAATGAAAGCTTGCGCTATTTTTCCGGCTCCTATGAAGGCAATATTTTCCATTAGTACTCTTTATAGATGTTTGTCTCGACCACCAAAAATCAAGGTTCCTAGTCTAACCCAAGTAGAACCCTCCTTAATCGCTGAAACATAATCGTTGCTCATTCCCATTGATAGATGTAGGCCTTCTCTTAAGCCAAGATGGCTGTTAAGTTGTTCACTAATTTTTCTTAAATTTTTGAAGCATCTAGCCGCTGGAATTTTACCCTGGTTTTGGGCGGAAATGGTCATTAGACCGACCAGCGAAATATTAGAAAATAAAGAGATTTTTTCTGCCAGTGCATACACCTCATTCGGAGGAACTCCCCTTTTCTGCTGCTCCTCAGAGGTATTAACTTGTATAAAAATCTTTAGTTTCCCTCTTTTAGGGTCCCTGTGCTCGGATAGTTTCCTTGCTAGCTTTTCACTATCAACAGAGTGGACCCAGTCAAAATTTTTTGCAATTTCCTTTGTTTTGTTGCTTTGAATAGCACCAATAAAATGCCAGTTAGCCTTGGAAACATGATCTATTTTTTCTTTTGCCTCTTGGACATAGTTCTCTCCGAAGTTGTTGTGACCAACTCGATAGGCTTCTCTTATAGCATCAAGAGTTTGGCCTTTCGACACAGCCAAAATATTAATCCTACTCGGATCTCTTCCTGATTCTAGGCATACTTTACGCACATTCTCTTTGATGTTACTGAGGTTCAGCTCGATTTGATCGAAAGACACTCTTTTGTCACTCACGTAGCCAAGATTCCAGTATTAATCTTGCGGCAATGGCATCGATATGGGTTTTTTCCTCATGTTCTCTCGCTTCAAAAGAGGTCAAACGTTCGTCAAACATCTCACTTTGAATATTATACCTGCTTGACATTCGTCTAGAAAATTTATGCGCTTTCTGGCTCATTTCGCTTTTACTTCCATCCATATTTAATGGCAACCCTACTATAAATTTTTCGGGTTGCCAGTCTAAAACTATCTTATCAAGGTATTCCCATCTAGGAATACCATCACACGCTTGCACAACCGTCAGGCCAGATGCGGTTTGCGTTACTTTTTGACCAACGGCTACGCCTATTCTTTTCAATCCAAAATCAAAACCCATAATTATTGAATTCATCTAGCCGTGTCCAATATTTCTGGGCAGTAGATTAAGGTCCACCCCGATTGAGTTTGCTGCTGCGGATAGTTTTCCTTCGTCGGGTAAATCGAAAACGATTTTTCTGTCGAAAGGTGCGAGCAGCCAGAAATTTGAAACGATCTCGCTTTCGAGTTGTCCAGGGCCCCAGCCTGAATACCCAACGCCCACGTGGGTTTGACGGAGGTTGCTTTGAGTAGCGAATATTGAATGAGAATATTCCGAGAAAAACAGGTCTGCTTCTATCGCTAAGGAATTGGTTTTTCTAAGGTCACCTGTGCCTGCATGGATCAGGAACAGCCGAGCTCTCTCAACCGGCCCAAAATCTCGAATCTCGACCTGCTTTTTCAATATGTCGGTTTTAACATCTAAAGTTTCTCTCACTTTTTCTACAAAAGGCTTGTTGATAACTAGACCTAGAGATCCGCTGTCACTGTGTTTGATAATCCAAATTAAAGATTTTGAAAAAAAGTTGCCCTGTTGATTTTCAAGCGAGATTAACAAATTTCCTGATAGATTATCGATTTCTATCATTTACTTTAAAACTCCAAGAAGCATTTCTTCGAAAGTCCCAAATTCGGATTACTTCAAGTAAATCAATGTTCTGCAACATCTCTTCCGGGAATGGAGCGAAAGGAGAAGCCATTTTGACTATTGAGATTGCGGCTTTATCAAGGACGACGTGCCCAGAAGATTCTATCAATCTTATATCATTTAGCTCCCCACTGGGAAGAATAGAGACAAGCAATTCTAAAGACCCATAAATTTTATTCTCAGCAGCTTTTTTCGGATAGTTAAGGTTGCCGATTTTCTCGATTTTTTTTTCCCAAGAATTTAGATAAAGGCGTGCGTTAAGTGGAATTTCCTCACTTTTTAAGACGGTCAAAATTCGTTTGTTTGGGTTTCTCTCTAATTTAGCTCTTTTAGCAACTCCGTTTTTTACTAACACATTGAAATCTTTCTTCAACTTCGTTGGCACTGCTTGCGTCGAGACGATCTCGGCAAAGTGGTCAAAGGGAAGTTCTCCTCTCTCGACCCTTCGGGATTCAATGTAAGGATTCGAATCTAAGCCAATAGCATCTGGAACTTTTTTGCTAAAGTCCTCAGTATCTTCGAGAGCGCCCAAAAAAGATATTCCTAAAGACTCAGATTTGACTATGTTTTCGGCTTTTTTGGGTTTTTTCAAAGAGATTAAGAGAAGGCTATGCAAGATCACGGACGCAAGGAAAGCTATTAAAAACGTCAATCTTTTTGTTCGGAATGCTCCGATTCTTATGCTCATCCTCAGCGAATCAAAATCGTGTCTTCTATGAAAGTTATATAATCATTCCCGATGTCAAGATCAAAGATTTTGTTTAGTTCAACGACGCATGTCGGGCAGGTTACGTTAATTTCCGTCAGATAGTCCCCGATTACATCTATGCCAACGAAATACAGCCCCTTGCGCCTGAGGGTTTCCCCTATTTCGCTGCAGATAAATAAATCTCGCTCGCTTAATTCTCTACCCTTCCCAGTTCCGCCTGCCGCCAAATTTCCTCTAGTCTCTCCTTTGGCTGGAATTCTGGCTAAGCCAAAGGGAATCGGTTCTCCATTAAGCATTATGATTCTGGTGTCCCCTCTTGCGATCTCTGGTATAAATCTTTGTCCCATCGTCGGGATCTGCCCGTTCTGAGTCAGGTTCTCTAGAATTACAGAGAGATTGTGTTCTTTTGGTTTTGCGCGAAAAATAGATTGACCTCCCATCCCATCCAACGGTTTGAAGATCACATCATTATTCTCTTCATAAAAAGCCTGCAAAGATTCTTTATTAGCGCTGACAATATGTGGGGGGCAGCAGTTGGCGAACTCCAGAGCAAAAAGTTTCTCGTTGCAATCTCTAATGCTGCTCGGCCGATTCAGGACCGGGGTGCCTTGTCTCTCTGCAATTTCTAAGAGATAGGTGGAGTAAACATAGTTCATATCGAAAGGTGGATCTTTGCGGATCAAAATTGCATCAAAGTAGGTAGATGAGGATTTTTTTCTTTCAAGGATAGTATGCCAATTGGCATTGTTTTCATGAAGCTTGACCCTAAAGCTGGATATCAACAAGTCGCCGTTATCAATGTGTAAGTCTTGTTGCGAGAAAAATGACACCTCCCAGTGTCTTTTCTGCGCAGCGATCATGATTGCGAGAGATGTATCCTTGCGGGGATTTATATTTTCCGGTTGGTCTATAAGAACCCCAAGCTTGTAACCCAATAGAATCTCCTAAACTAAGTGTCTTTTTTGTCGCAATTTCATTTGTAAACCGTTAAAAGAAAAGAATATTAATATTGTAACATTTATTTATATTCGTTAGTTCCCAGCTCAAGGAATCCGATTTACAGGCTTTTTTATGAAAAATCTCCCTTCTGTTGTAAACGTGTTATTAATAGATGATTCACCCGCGATAACGCGTGCTGTCCGAAAATTTCTTGAGGGAACAGAATTCGAAGTCTTCTCAGCTGGAACTACTGTTGAGGGACTTTCCTTAGTCTCTGGTTTGTCTCCTCACTTTATTCTAATAGATGCCTCAATGCCTGAAATAGATGGGTACCAATTTGCTTACCTGATAAGAAGTTTCCGGTCAGATTCGGGAATAAAACTGGTTCTTTTGGAGTTGAAATCGAATCAGATCGATATTGATAAATTCAATGGAGGGAATTTTTTCGAGAAGCTTTTGAAGCCCTTTACGAGAGAGGAGTTGCTCTCGATTTTAGAAAGCGAGAATGACAGAGGCTTGAATACAAATCGATGAGCTAAAATATCAGAAAGTGATTATTTAGATGTTTGTTCATATTTGTTGTAGAGGCCCCCAAACACAAAATAATGCGAATATGAATAAAAGCTCCGTTTATTCATTTCAGGTTTAAGGGAAGTAAGGTGCGCACAAACAAAGAAATTGTCTCTGTGAATATTTAAATAACTACTCAATTTTACAACTTTTTCAGATTCAGCCCGTCCAAGCTTTTCATAAAATTGTAAGTGGCTGGGCGCGCATGAAAACAGCTAATATGACCCTGTACTTGGATACCGAGAGAATATGCTAGGCCCTTTAAAGAGTAATTCTTCGATTGATCGATACTTTATTCCCTTGGTGGTGATCCAAGTGGTTTTGCTCATTACTATGATTTTTTATTCTTTTGTTCTGGTAAGAGAAACGGCTTCTGCACATATAGGAGGCTACAAGTTTCAGCCAGAGGTTTTTTCAAATATCCAAGGCGGCTCCAAATCTGAAGAAAGTCGCACACGACGCCAGATAGAGAAGAAAAAGCTACAGGAAATCCTCGGTTATTTCTCTAACGACTTCGTTAATGCGATTCTCAATTACTTCTGGCTTGTTTCTCCCCAATCGATTGTTGATTTTCGGGTCAAGGGTGCTGAGGTCATTCTTGCTCTAGACGAGCATGATAAAGTTCTCAGAGGATTGGTTGTCCAGACTCGGCCTTCTGAGGTTGAGGAACAGTTAGTATTCGAAGAAGTAAATAAGCTTGTTCTCCAATTAATCGATATGCGGTCACCTTCCCATCAAGTCGTTGCCATGCAGAGAAAAGGCCTGTTGTTAATGAGGTTAATTAATCACGGCCTAATTGCTCAAAGTACCGGATTAAGTGAGGACCTAGTTTTAGAGATGAAGGCAGACTTGAAGGAGTTTCAAGCAATTCTAAATGCTTTCAAGTCGGGGAATAAAACCCTAAAAATCGATCGGTTGCGAGACCAGCAGGCTCAAGAGAGTCTCTATATTATTGAGAATGGCTTTGACTCAATAAAACAATTAACATTGAGGTCAATAAGAGAAAAAACAATCTTTTTCGAGGCCCTTGGAGCTCAAAGAGAAAAACTCGGCGCCCTAGATAGGCTGTTCACAGCTTCGAAGCTACTAGATTCCGAGTTGAATAGCTCATTTTCGAAGCTAACAACCTCTGCCAACGTCCTCGCTATTTTGATATTAGAAATGCTTATTTCTGTCACATTTCTAATTATGATTATTCTTAAGGAAGGCTCCAGCGATCTTAGCGTCCAAGCAAAATCTAGAGTTTCAGAGCCTCTAGTTGAAGAAACTGTTGACCCGATCCCCTCCGAAGAGTTTTCATTGGATATCTCTGAGGAGGCCGACGTGATTTTCGACAGGCTAGAATATACTTTAGTTGCGCAAGTCAATGATTTAGCTGATATTCCTGATTTCAATGAGAAGTTAAAATCCTTCCATGCGAATTTAGCAATTCAAGTAGGGGTTCTCGAGTTTTTTAGACTAGAAAGCTATAAAAAGGACGTTAAACATATCGTTCAGATTTTAGAAGAGAGCGAGGAGGATAAAAGCTTGAACTCAGAGAAGTTATTAGAGCTAATTGTGGATCTGAAAAAAATCGTCGGCTCAGTTTCATTTAAAAGAGAGCTCGCTGCGCTTAGATAATCGAGACGCTTTTTCGGCTAAAACTCGCCAGACAGACTATGAATAACTGAAATAGCGACAATGGGCGCTGTTTCTGCCCTCAATGTTCGTTTTCCCAAGCTAACTTTTTTTACTTGATCCTCCTCAACATGTTTTATTTCATCTTCGCTGAACCCTCCCTCCGGACCAATAAGTAAAGAAACAGAATTTGACCGCAAAAAATCTTTCTTCAAATTTTCACCTGACTGAATCGCCATAAGCTTCGCACCTGAGGTTTTGAGAATCCACTCTTTCAAACTGCATACAGGGTTTATAGAGGGGACTAAGTTCAAACCACATTGTTCTGAAGCGGAAATCGCAACTTTTTGCCAATTAGCCGCCCGCTTTGTGATTAACTTCTCTGAAACTGTGCAGAACTCACTATGTATGGGAGTAATCTCATAAACGCCGAGCTCTATTGACCTTGATATACTTCTGTTCATTGCATCTTTTTTTAAGATACAAAGTCCTAAGTGAATTTTTTTAACGGGCTCTCTCGTTTCCGGGGAGAAGCTCGTGACCAAAATCTCACTCTTCCTCAAGCTAGTTTTGATGATTTTACCGTAATACTCCCGCCCCATTCCGTTGAAAATAGTAACCGAGTCACCCGCTTTTTTTCTGAGGACTTTCACCAAATGTAAGTTTTGCTCTTTTTCGAGCGGAATAACTTGCGATAAATTGATAATAGACTTGACGAAGAACCTAGGTATCCTCACACTCTCACCTACCCAATTTAATTTTTAATAGCAACTTTTTTTCAGGAGGCAGACCCCCGAAACATATCTTGCTCAGATTGTTAACCTGTCTGACTTTTTCCTTATTTCGGGCTTAATTCTATAAGGCTTCGCTTAAGACTTCTTTTTTATCGGTAAGTTCCCAAGGAAACCCCTCTTCTACTCTGCCGAAATGGCCGTACGCTGCCGTTTCTCTGTATATTGGTCTTTCAAGCGCTAGCATTTTTATCAATCCTTTTGGCCGTAGATCGAAATGCAGGCTAATTAATTCTTCAATTTTTTCCTCTGGTATCACATTTGTACCAAAGGTGTTAATCGAAATAGATGTTGGTTCTGCAATACCGATCGCATAAGAAATTTGAATTTCGCATTTTGTTGCAAGCCCAGCCGCAACAATATTTTTTGCAACATATCTACCAGCATAAGCTGCGCTTCGGTCAACTTTTGAGGGGTCTTTCCCAGAGAAAGCGCCTCCCCCGTGTCTTGCCATACCTCCATATGTATCCACAATTATTTTCCTTCCGGTTAATCCACAATCACCA
>JAYYDI010000157.1:0-15822 GCA_036161055.1 Pseudomonadota bacterium | reverse complement strand
CTGCTCATTCCAAAAAATACCTGCAGGATCTCTACAACGAATTCCATTGGTGTGTAATCGTCGTTTAGAAGCGTCACTCTGTAGAGGGAAGGCTTTTTTAGGGTCGGTTTAACAGGTGCCTCTAAGACTCCGGTCCCTGAGGCACCGTCCTCTTCACTCCCAGCCGAGCACCAAAACTGGTTTTTGACCATGGCATACTTTTCCCTTGAAGGCATCTTTTCTATAGCGTCTCTTGATTTAAGTAATTCTCGCCATCTGTTGATAAAGAATCAACCATAATTATTGCTAATCCTTATTCCCTTTAAACGGCATAAACTCCGCCAATTAAGTCACTGAGAACAAGTTTATTCAAAAAACATTCTTTGAAGTAACCTTGACGTTTGCCGAAAAAAAATCCCTAATAAAACAGCAAAACAATAAAAATAAACTCCATAAAGAGTCCTGGGTTCATCTCTTAGCATCTGTTTTCTTATGGAGAATTGAGTGAAGCGAATGCGCGACTCTCATCAAGAGGGGAAGATGGGCGATGGCGAAAGGCAAGGTAAAGTGGTTCAACAACACCAAAGGTTATGGATTTTTGAACCTTAATGGTGACAGCGAGGATTATTTTGTCCACTACTCATCAATAGAGATGGATGGTTACAAGAGTCTCAAGGCCGGCCAGGCAGTAACTTTTGAGTTTCACACTGGCGAGAAGGGTAAAAATGCCGTTAATGTCAGGTTGGTCTCAGAGGAAAATTGAAATTTTTCATTGTGGGCCGAAGCAAGGGGATGAAAAAACAACCAAAAGAAGAGGAATTTGTACTAATTTTCAACAAACCTTATGGTGTGCTCTGCCAATTTTCTGGGCTCAAGCCAAACCTAAGCGAATTTATTCCTTTGAAAGGTTTTTATCCGGCGGGCCGTCTAGACAAAGCTTCAGAGGGGCTAGTCGTACTTACCAACAGTGGTGTAGCGCAAGCTTTAATTTCTAACCCGAAACATAAAATGGAGAAGACATACTGGATTCAGGTTGAGGGGGATATAAGCGACAAACCCCTAAAAGAGCTAACTGAAGGGGTAGTTATCGAGAAAGTCAAAACGCACCCCGCTAAGGCAAAGTTGATCTCGCCCCCGTTAGGCCCTCGAGTTCCAGATATCCGATATAGAAGAAACATTCCCACTAGTTGGATTGAATTGAAATTGAAAGAAGGCCGAAACAGGCAGGTCAGGAAGATGACAGCCGCCGTGGGCCATCCCACACTCCGTCTTTACCGCGTTCGCGTTGGTCCTTGGCAAATTTTTTCCACAAAAACAGGGGAGTTTTACAAGACGCCAATCAATCGCCTCCTTTCTTCCAGGAGCGAGCAAAAATTTGATCGCTCTCCTTACTAGACACCCAATCCTCTCCTCGATCATGCTTTTCTTTTTTCCAAAGCGGAGCATTTGTTTTTAAATAATCCATTATGAAATCGCACGACTGAAACGCGTCTTTTCGGTGAGAGCTAGCGGTTCCTACAAAAACGATTCCCTCCCCGACCTCGAGCTTGCCAATCCTGTGAATTATGGTGGCAGCTGATATTTTCCAGCGCTCCTTGGCTTCGTTTATAATATTTTTAAGATTTGTCTCTGTCATGCCAGAGTAGTGCTCGATGAAAATACTCTGAACTCTCCTATTCTCATTTGAATCTCTAACTGTTCCGTAAAAAGTCGCTATTGCGCCCACAGAACCGTCCGAATCCTGAAGCAAACGATGCTCTTTATCCAAATCGATTGCTTCTGTTTGAATAAGCACCTTCAACTTCATTTAACCTCCGGTCACAGGCGGCAGAAAAGCTACCTCACAGCCATCTGAGAGCAATTCATCATTGACAACAATCTCTTTATTAATCGCAATTTTTACTGACTCGCCTGCGAGAACCTCGCCCCAATGCTTTCCTTTTTTTTCCTCTACCTGCTTGATCATCTCTGATAATCTAAGTGGCTCTTCAAACTCCAGCTCTAGCGATTCACACCCAAGCGCCTCTCTGAGACTGGCAAAGAAAACAAGCTTAATCATGCTTTTCCTTAATCATGCTTTTCCTTAATCCAAGTTCCTGTTTTTCCTCCGGACTTAGCCTCTAATGTGATCTCAGAGATACTCATCCCCCTATCAACTGATTTACACATATCATATACGGTCAAAGCAGCGATGCTTACCGCGCACATTGCCTCCATTTCAACTCCTGTCTTCCCGGAAACTTTACAAACAGCTTCAATCTTGATTCGGTTTAATTGGGAATCGATAAAAAACTTTATCGCAACCGCGTTCAGGGGTAACGGATGGCACAACGGGATCAAATCAGGGCACCTTTTCGCGCCTTGTATTCCGGCTATCCTAGCTACGCCAAGAACGTCTCCCTTTGAAGACTTGCCCTGTTCTATCATGGCTAGCGTCTCGGGTAACATTCGAACATAACATGAAGCAGTTGCTTCCCTCTCTGAGGCCGGCTTGTCACCAACATCAACCATTATAGCTTTCCCGTCTTCGTCGAAATCGTTTAGTGATTCATTTTTTGCTTTCAAAATACGCTCCAAAAGGCTTACTTAGCTCTAGGCTGCCCCAATAATCCCGGACAGTTTATCGTGAAATAACCTTTTTATTCTAATAGTTCATTAAGACTAAAATCCGACCACGGAGAGGTAAAGTTAAAATCTGAGGAAAAAATATGTGTCGCAGGATAAAATATAGCCGCACTAGGAAGTTAAATAACCAAGAGACAATGCAGAACTCCAAAAGGAAAGTAATAGTGGGGATGTCCGGCGGGGTCGACTCTTCGGTTGCTGCCCTGCTCTGCCTCGATTCAGGGTATGAAGTCGAGGGCCTTTTCATGAAGAATTGGGACGAAGACGACGGTTCAGAGTATTGTACCGCAAAAGAGGACTTAGAAGACGCAAGATCGGTCTGCGAAAAGCTGGGAATAAAACTTAATCAAGCGAATTTTTCCTCCGAGTATTGGGAAGGAGTCTTCCAGAATTTTCTAGAGGAATATCGGGCAGGCCGAACGCCAAATCCTGATGTTCTTTGCAATCGAGAGATCAAGTTTAAGGTTTTCGCCAAATACGCGAAAATTTTGGGCGCACATATTGTATCAACCGGTCACTACGCACGACTTCAAAAAATCGATGGCAAAATTGGTCTTTACAAAGCAATAGATAAAGAGAAAGACCAGAGCTATTTTTTACAGTCAGTCTCGCAAGCGCAATTTAAAGATGTGTGTTTTCCGCTAGGAGAGCTGAAAAAATCTGAAGTTCGCGAAATTGCGCAACAAAATGGGTTAGTGACTCATTCAAAAAAAGATTCGACCGGCATATGCTTTATCGGAGAGCGCAGATTGCAGGACTTTTTAAGCAATTATTTGCCTGCGCAGCCCGGGGAAATCGTTGATCAGCAGGGAGCTGTGTTAGGAGAACATCAAGGCATAATGTTTTACACACTTGGCCAACGGCAGGGATTGAAAATAGGGGGGAAAAAAGGCTGCGAAGAAAAACCCTGGTATGTAATCAAGAAATCTACGATTAATAATCAAATCGTAGTCGCGCAAGGAAACGATAACCCAGCACTATATTGTTCAGCGGCCTACTTAGAATCAATTTTTTGGATAAGTGAGGAACCGGACTTACCAAAAAAACTGGCGGTGAAAGTCAGATATCGCCAAGATGATCAGGAATGTGTTTTGGAAGTGGTTGAAAATCGCTTTTTGGTAAAATTTAAAAATGCCCAGAGAGCAGTTACTCCTGGACAATGGGCGTGTTTTTACCATGGCGAACAATGCTTGGGAGGCGGAGTAGTGGCATCCACCCTGCTATGAAAGATTTGTCTTCTCTCAAAGAACGAACTTTAGCACTTGGTGGCTTGCTCCAGGCGTGCAAAGCCGCACATGAGATAGCTCAACTAGGGATGACCAGTAATGATAAGCTTATCTCCGCTATAGACACAATTTTTATAACTGATCCAAAAGATACGCTAGAGGTATACGGAGACGTCAAAAACATTTACCAGGGTCTAAACCTATTAAGAGATTTGCTCGTTGATTGGTCTGCGATTCCCAAGAGCCCGCCAGCAAAGACAGCCGTGACGATAATTCTTCTCGAGAATAAACTGCAAAAATCGACCACGTTACTCAAGGGATTAAGGGAAGGCATAGTCTCTCTTGCAGCGGATCGAGAAAGACTGCCTTTAACTTCGGGGAGTCCTGAAACAACTCAAAGGCTCTCTACGCTATACAAAAAAACAATCTCTCAAATTTCACCCAAAATTATCATCAAAGGACAGCCAAAAAACTTAACGATCGGTCTAAATACCGAAAGAATTCGCTCACTCTTATTGGCAGGAGTTCGCTCAGCGGTTCTCTGGCGTCAAGTGGGCGGGGTTAAGCTCGATCTAGTATTCAATCGCAAAAAAATTATCAGGTGCTGCGAGGAGCTAAAAAAATAGAATAAACAACCGATTAACTATAAACTTCTCTACCATGCGAGATCTCTCAAAGCTCACAGCAATCAACCCAGTCGACGGCAGATACGAAGACCAAACCACGGAACTTCGTGGAATTTGTAGTGAGTTCGGCTTAATGCAACGAAGGGTGAGGGTTGAGTTAGCTTGGTTTAAGAAGCTATCGGAATGCGAGCACGTTTCCGAATTCCCTCCTTTATCGGCGGAGACACAGAAAGCCCTTGATCGGTTAGAAGCGACGTTTTCTCATTATGACGCGGAGAATATTAAATCCATCGAACGTAAGATTAACCATGACGTTAAAGCAATCGAATATTTTCTAAAATCAAAGATTGAAAACATAAATGAATTGAGACCGCATACCGAGTTCGTGCATTTTTCTTGCACTTCGGAAGACATTAACAATCTCGCCTATGCGCTGATGCTTAAAGATGCCGCACAAACAGTTCTCATCCCTAAAATGGAGGATATTATCGGCCTCTTGCGGAAATCTGTGCGCGCCTACGCAGAAAAAGCAATGATATCCAGAACCCACGGTCAGCCAGCATCACCGACAACTATGGGGAAAGAGCTAGCGAATTACATAGCGCGACTCACACGACAACTAGATTCTCTCAAAAAAATCGAGTATCAAGGGAAGTTTAATGGTGCGGTCGGAAACTACAACGCTCTGTCATTCGCCTACCCAAACGCCGATTGGATCAGAATTAGTGAAGAATTTGTTAATGGGCTTGGGCTCTCTTGGAATGAGTTCACGACTCAGATAGAACCTCACGATTATCTTGCAGAGTTTTTTGAAAATCTCTCGAGATTTAATAACGTCCTTTCGGATCTTGCAAAAAATTTGTGGTCTTACATCTCAATCGGATATTTTTCTCAAAAAGTAAATGAGGGAGAGGTCGGGTCTTCCACAATGCCACACAAGGTAAACCCAATCGACTTTGAAAATGCCGAAGGAAATCTGGGACTCTCAAATTCCATCGGCAATTACTTCGCAGACAAATTGCCAAAATCTAGATTTCAGCGTGACCTATCAGACTCGACAGTCCTCAGAAATATAGGCCTTCCGCTTGCTTATTCTGTGATCGCATACAATTCCGTCATCAAGGGATTACCTAAACTAGAGCTAAACGAAAATGCCTTAAAACAAGATCTCGAAAGCAACTGGGAGATCTTAGCGGAGGCTATCCAAACGGTAATGAGAAAACATGGTATCTCCGAACCTTATGAGAAACTGAAAAGTCTGACCCGCGGGAGGAACCTCACTGAAACAACCATCAAGGAAGTTATTAAAAAGCTTGACTTACCCCCCCTGCTAGAGAAGCAGCTACTTGACCTGCGACCTGAATCCTACACTGGGGAAGCTTCAAAACTCGTTGAAAGACTCCTAAAAAAGTAATGCTCATAGGGCTACCCCTAAATAGTCTGAGGAAAAAAGCGTGGAGGAAGGAGGTCGCCAAATTTGATCTCTCTGTTGATCCACGCGACTTTGATTTATCTATTGAAGAGATACTAGCGATAGCTGAAAAAGAAGGCGTCGACGCCCGCCTGATTACTAATGCAGCGGAACTCTCGTTAGGTCCCTTTGAAAAGAGGAGCATTAGAAGAGAGCTTTCAGCTAAAAAAAGCATCCTACTAGTTCAGGGGCTAGAGCAGTATTTCAAATCCATCCGCAAATTAATTTCTTCGTATTTTGATTTCATTCCGGCTTGGCAGCTGGACGATGTGATGGGCTCTGTGAATTATAATTCGGCAAGTTGCGGCGCTCATTTTGATCAATATGATGTCTTCTTGCTTCAGCACACCGGGGAAAAAAGATGGCACTTCGATGAAATAATTCATTGCGATGATGACCTCGATGAGAATTCTGAGCTTAGGCTTTTGAAAAACTTTTCACCAACCAGTGAAGTAATTGCTCGGGAGGGAGATCTTATCTACGTGCCTCCTGGAGTGGGTCACCACGGTCTAGCTTCGGGAGCATCGATAACCCTATCGATAGGAATAAGAAACCCCACACCGATAGAAATTTTGGGTGACTTCAGTAGTTTCCTGATGAGCGAACTATCTGATCAAGCTCCCCTATCATCGAAGCTCTTCTCAGGAGAGGACGAGATTTCTGACAAATTTGTAAAAGAAATCAGCACCTATTTAACCAGCGCTTGCTCGACAGAAAACATTGAAAATTGGTTAGGGTCTTACTCGACTAGGCTAAACGACTGGAGTTACATTGAACCCGACAATCCGCCTTCTCTAGATTCTGGGTCTTTGCTGAATGCGAGCCTAAAAACTCGTTTTGCTTTCAAAAAAAGAGGAGATAAAGTACTTTTTTTTGTCAATGGTGATAAAAATGTCCTTAATATTTCCGACCTGAAATGGATTGCAGACCTAATAAGAAACCGAGAATGTAGATACGAAGCAGACATAAGTTCTGCAGGAAAAAATTGCGTAAAGGAAATGCTGTCTAGCGGAGCGATCACAAAAAAGGAAAGAAATCATTAAAAAACCATTTTTCGTTAAAAGGGTTGCTTGGCTAAAGGCTAAGAAGACTATAGAGGCAATACGTCTCGATGTATTTATTAATGAACAAGGTATCGACGAAGAGGTCGAGTGGGATGGTCTAGACGAAAGAGCTTGGCACTGGATAGTTTTGAGTCCAGAGAAACAGGGCATTGCAACTGCCCGGCTGTTGTCCTCAGGGCAAATTGGAAGAATGGCGGTAGAAAGAAAATTTCGTTCTCAGGGAATTGGCTCAGCCATCCTGCGAGATATATTGGAAAGAGCAAAGGAACTCAAGATGACGTCCGTATTTTTGCATTCTCAATGCCACGCGACGAAATTCTATGAAAAGTTTAACTTCTTGTCAGACGGGAAAACATTCTTGGAAGCAGATATTCCGCACGTGAAAATGTACAAGCGACTATAAACAATCAAATTGCCAGTTCATCCTCACTGACAATTACCCCGTTATCATCGGCATAGACATATTGGTCAGGAATGAAAGAAACACCACCAAAAGAAACCTCTACATCTCGAAGGCCTACTTGCCTTTTAACACTCTTCATCGGGTTTGGGCAGATGGCCTGAACGCCTAGACTTATTGTGCTAAGAGCAGCAACGTCTCGTACACAGCCATAAATAATTATGCCTTCCCAGGAATTACTTGCCGCAATTGCTGCTAAATTATCACCAAGTAAAGCGCACCTCAAAGAGCCACCACCGTCTACGACAAGAACCGAGCCATTGCCCTTTTCTTTGACAGCATCCGCAACTAGCGAATTATCCTCGTGACATTTGATAGTGCTTATTCTGCCATGGAAACAGCTCTTGCCCCCAAAATTTTTTAACATGGGAGACAGCACCCGCAGAGAATCACCGTATTTGTCACATAAATCTGGCAAGACAATTTTCATCGATAATCTCCGTCTGATCTAATAAACTGTGATATTCATGGTTAGGTTTACCGCGCCGCGCTGAACTAAAACAGCAATCGGGAAGCCCGATAAAGGAAAAAAATGAGAAGTTTAATACTGGCACTAACACTTGCTCTTTTTGCAGGGTGCGATTACCTACCATTTAGCGGCGGGCGCTTAGATGGACTCATTAGCGCTTTGCCAGAAAACTGGAGTAGCATCCTAAAGCAAGAGATCATTCAACTGGAAACAAACTCAGAAGATCCTTACTCGGTCAACCTTTGGATAGTAAATATAGACAACACTCCTTATGTGTACTCTGGGGACAATTATAGCACCTGGGCTGAAAATATCTTCGAAGAAAAAAATGTGGTTTTAAAAGCTGGGGGGAAGTTATTTAAGATGGAAGCGAACCGAGTGCTGGATGCGCGAATCTTCGAAAAATTTGCCAGCGCTTGGGAAGCGAAATACGGGAACCGTCCGATGAACGAGAACTACAATGAGACCTACCTATTCGCGCTATCCAAAAGATTAGAAAACTGAGCCCTCGGAACCTTAACGTTTCCCTCCATGATTACTCTTGCGCTCCGACTCATTGAGACCCTCTTGACGGTCCAACCCGCTTCCGAATGTTCCGCTTCAGCGCCTACTTTTAGTGTTCCCGAGGGGTGTCCAAAAGTTAGCTGAGCTTTTTCTCCCCCGACTAAACACTCAGAGACTACTGTGCCCGGTATTGCAGCAGCAGAGCCAATAGCAACTGCTGCGGTTCCCATCATGGCATGGTGAAGTCTTCCCATTGAAAGGGCTCGTACTATAACATCCACTTCCTCCTTTCCTATTCTTTTCCCACTAGACGAAACATGGTCTTTCGGAGCACTAACCATTGCTATTTTCGGGGTGTGCTGTAAATCTGCCGCTGCATTTTCCTCAGATACCAAGCCCATAGCAATTGATGCTTTTCTCCGAATGCTCTCAAATTTTGCGAGTGCTTTTAAATCTGAGTTGATGTCGTCTTGAAGCTCAGTGCCCGAATAACCGAGATCCTCCGCACGAAGAAAAACTGTTGGAATGCCAGAACTAATCAAGGTCACTAGATACTCACCGTGTCCAGAAACCTCAAGCAGATCTGTGACTGATCCCGTCGGGAACACGGAACCCTCAGAATCGTCACCAGGATCGACAAAGTCTAAGAGAATTTCTGCAGCTGGGAAAGCTACTCCATCCAACTCAAAATCTCCATCTTCTTGCACTAAATGGTTGAAGATGGGAACCTTAGCAATAATGACTTTGCTAATATTTTCTTGCCATATTCTTACTTCACAAATTCCACTAGAAGGGATCTTTCCTGGTTCTAGCATGCCCTTTGAGATACCGAAGCCAGCGACAGCCGCTGACAGATTTCCGCAGTTCCCCGACCAGTCAATTTTAGGTTGGTCTATAGCGACTTGACCAAAAAGGTAATTAAGATCGCAATCTGCACGTTCACTAGGACTAATGATTACTACTTTGCTAGTGCTTGAAGTCGCTCCGCCCATCCCGTCAGTATGCTTACCGTAGGGGTCAGGCGAGCCTACAACCCTCAAGAGCAAAGCGTCCCTCGCTTCTCCCGATTTCATTGCAAAAGAAGGAAGCTCATCGAGGGCAAAAAATACACCTTTACTTGTGCCTCCGCGGATATAGCTGGCTGGCAAACTGAGTGAAGAATTCTCATTCATTTAAATAGCGCCCTCGTCCAAAAAATCTTGGGCAAACCTTTGAAGAACTCCACCGGCTTTATAAATGAGGAGCTCCTCCTCTGTGTCTATCCTGGAAATCACGGTTACATGATTATGTGCACCTGAAGCGGATTTAATCAGTAATTTCAATTCGCCTCCCGGTGTGGGATCACCAATGACTTCAAAGATCTCCTTGCCGCTGATGCCAAGCGTCTTTCGCGTTGTTCCCTTTTGGAATTCCAAAGGAAGGACGCCCATGCCTATTAAATTAGTCCTGTGGATTCTTTCAAAACCCTCTGCGACAATCACCAAAACCCCAGCCAATCGAACCCCTTTCGCGGCCCAATCTCTGGAGGAACCTTGGCCGTAATCAGCCCCCGCAATAATAATCAGGGGCTGTTTACGTTCTGTATACTTCTCTATAGCTTCCCACATTCGCAAAACTTGGCCTTCAGGTTCAACCCTCGCCAACGAACCCTGTTTGAACTCTCCCGCTTCAATAACCATCTCGTTTATGAGCTTAGGATTTGCAAAGGTAGCTCTCTGGGCTGTGAGGTGGTCTCCCCTGTGAGTAGCATAAGAATTAAAATCTTCTTCGGGCAGTCCCATCGAGGCAAGATATTCGCCAGCCGCGCTTGTAGGTAGAATCGCGTTTGATGGGGAGAGGTGATCTGTAGTTATGTTATCTCCTAGGATAGCCAAAGGGCGCATGTTTTCCAGTTTTCTTTCTCCCGAGAGCGCGCCCTCCCAATATGGTGGTCTTCGAATATAAGTACTTTTTTCCCTCCAGTCATAAAGAGGGCTCACTGTTTTTGTAAGATCTTTGAGAGGCAAAAACATAGGGTCGTAAACTTTTCGGAACTGATCAGGCTTGACTGACTCAGACACAACCTGATCAATCTCCTCATCTGAGGGCCATATGTCTGAGAGCATTACGGGTTTGCCATTCAAATCGAATCCAAGTGGTTCGCTCTCAATGTCTACCCTGATGGTGCCAGCTATCGCATATGCAACTACCAGAGGCGGGGATGCTAGAAAAGCCTGCTTAGCATATGGGTGAATTCTGCCATCAAAATTTCTATTTCCCGACAGCACGGCCGTGGCATAAAGATCCCTCTCAATGATTTCATTTTGTATATCCGGGTCCAGAGCGCCGCTCATTCCATTGCATGTAGTGCACGCAAAAGCCACCACACCAAATCCCAAAAGCTCTAGCTCCTTGAGCAAACCAGCGTCTTCTAGGTAAAGCTTTACCGTCTTGGACCCAGGAGCGAGAGAAGATTTTACCCATGGCTTTCTCTCAAGCCCTAATTTGTTAGCGTTCCTCGCAAGCAGTCCAGCGGCGACAACGTTTCTTGGGTTGCTGGTGTTTGTGCAGCTTGTGATCGCTGCAATAATAACTGCTCCGTCAGGCATTTGGGAATTTTCAAGCTCAAAATTTCGAGCGATCTGGTGTTGCTTTACTTCGCTAGTCGATACTCTGCGGTGCGGACTAGAGGGCCCAGCAATATTTCTCACTACCTTCGAAAGATCAAAAGTAAGCACACGTTCATATTCTACATTTACCAAAGAGTCAGTCCACAGCCCCACTAGATTTGAATAGTGCTCAACAATTTCGACTTGATTTTTTTCTCGGCCAGTGAGTTTCAGGTAATCGATAGTGTTTTGATCGATGGAAAACATTGCAGCAGTGGCTCCAAATTCGGGAGTCATATTGGATATCGTCGCCCTATCTCCCAAAGTTAGCCTTGAGGCTCCCCTGCCAAAAAACTCTAAATAAGTAGAGACCACCTCCTGGGACCTGAGAAACTCAGTTAAAGCTAGAACCAGATCTGTTGCAGTAATCTTTGAACTCAAGCTTCCAGTTAATTCAACACCTACTATCTCTGGCAACCGCATATAAGAGGCCCTTCCCAGCATGACACTCTCGGCTTCAAGCCCACCTACCCCAATTGCTATAACCCCCAGTGCGTCGACATGCGGAGTATGGCTATCGGTCCCGACCAAGGTATCAGGAAAAGCTAATCTATCCCTAACCTGGATCACGGGAGACATTTTCTCGAGGTTAATCTGATGCATTATCCCGTTTCCCGGCGGGATTACGTCGACGTTTTCGAATGCTAACTTAGCCCAATTGATAAAATGAAATCTGTCCTCATTTCTTCTGTCTTCTATGGCCCTATTCCTCTGAAACGCATCAGGATCAAAGCCTGCATGCTCAACTGCAAGCGAGTGATCTACAATTAGCTGTGTAGGGACGACCGGGTTTACTGCTGACGGGTCTCCACCTTTACTAGCTATGGCATCTCGCAAACCCGCTAAATCGACAAGGGCGGTCTGCCCTAGGATATCGTGGCAGACGACACGAGCAGGAAACCAAGGAAAATCAATCTCCTTCTTCCGACCAATTATTTGATCAAGATATCTACTAGAATCAGATTCACCACAATTTCGAACAACGTTCTCAGCGAAAACTCTAGCGGAATAAGGCAACCTTTTATACGACCCTATTTCTAGCGATTCTGATGCTGCTTTTACATCAAAATAACTAAGCCCACCTAACCCAAGCTCTTTCTGGAAAGGTTTTCTCATCTGCTTTCGATCGGGACGTATGGCCTAGTTTCAGGCCCTGTATAATCAGCACTCGGTCTTATTAGACGGTTGTTCGAACGCTGTTCCATGACATGTGCGGCCCAACCGGTGAGCCTTGACATCACGAAGATGGGAGTAAAAATTTTTGTAGGAATGGACATGTAGTTGTAAGCAGATGCATGGAAAAAATCAGCATTGGGAAACAACTCTTTTTCATCCCACATAACTTGGGCTATCTCTGAGGAAATATCAAATAGTGTGGAGTCACCATTTTCTTCAGCGAGCTTTTTTGACCATTCTTTAATAATTGCATTTCGAGGGTCCGAGGTTCTGTAAATCGCGTGTCCAAAACCCATTATAGTTTCTCTCCTTTCAAGCATTCCCAATATCTGGGGTTTAACTTCAGCGACAGATGAAAACTTTTCGATGAGCTCCATAGCCGCCTCATTAGCACCGCCATGCAGAGGTCCCCGCAAAGAACCAATCGCGCCGGTGATGCATGAGTACATATCAGACAATGTTGCGGCGCAAACTCTTGCAGTAAAGGTACTCGCATTAAACTCGTGCTCGGCATATAAAATTAGAGAGCAGTCCATTACGCTTCTGTGCATGTCCGACGGATTTTTGCCAGACAACATTTTCAAGAAATGCCCCGCGGTAGTCTCTTCCCCTGTATCAGTGCTTATCTCGACGCCATCATGAGAATATCGGTACCAGTATGTAATAATCCCCGGGAGCGTTGCCAAAAGCCTATCGGCAGCGTCGTGCTGATCATCAAAACTCAACTCCGGCTCTAAGTTCCCCAGCACGGAGCAGCCTGTTCGCATGACGTCCATCGGGTGAGTTTCTTTCGGAACCAACCTAAGGGCAGCTTTAAGGCTGTCAGGCAGCTCTCTGTGACTTATGAGGCGGCGCTTGTATTCTTCCAACTCCTTAACGCTTGGCAACACGCCATATAACAACATGTATGCTGTCTCCTCAAAACTAGCGTTTTGGGCAAGGTCCTCAATGGTATAGCCTCTGTAAGTTAATCCAGATCCCTCCTTACCGACAGTGCAGAGACCAGTCTCTCCAGCCGACTGTCCCCTGAGGCCTGCACCGCCCAACTTTTTCTCAACCATTTTATTTCCCTTTTTTTAACTAGTTAGTTTCTTCTTTCTCCTTGGAGAAAAGAGCGTCCAATTTATTCTCGTAGTCGTGATATCCCAAGAATTCATAGAGATCATTTCTGCTCTGCATCTTTTCGATCAAAGATGCTTGAGTGCCCTGACTCCGCAGAGTGCTATAGACGTTGAGTGCAGCCTGGTTCATCGCTCTGAAAGCAGACAACGGGTACAAGGCCATAGCTATCCCTACACTCCTTAATTCCTCAAGCGTGTATAGTGGTGTGGAGCCAAATTCAGTAATATTCGCCAAGACAGGGACATCAACAGACTTAACCACTTTTTCATACATGGACAGTTCCGTCATGGCTTCAGCAAAAATTGCATCTGCCCCCGCTTCCTGAAACCTTCCGGCTCGGTCTATAACCTCTTGTAATCCGCTCACGGCAAGAGCGTCAGTCCTCGCCATTAAAATGAAATCTGAATCTAATTTTGCATCAACTGCCGCTTTAATTCTGTCCTCCATCTCCCCACAGCTAACAATCTCTTTATTCGGGCGGTGCCCACAGCGTTTTTGAGTAACTTGATCTTCTATGTGCGCGCCTGCAGCGCCAGAACGCGTCATATCTTTGATTGTCTTAGCAATATTTAATGCACCGCCCCATCCAGTATCTATATCCACCAGCAGAGGAAGGTTAGAAGCACCGGTGATTCTCTTAACGTCCTCAAGTACGTCATTCAAGGAGGTCATGCCAAGATCAGGAAGCCCAAAAGACGCGTTCGCTACTCCCCCGCCCGATAGATAAATAGACCGATATCCCACTTTTTCGGCCATAATGGCTGAGAAGGCATTTATCGTTCCCACAACCTGAAGCGGGGACTCCTCTTCAAGAGCTTCACGTAACTTTTGTCCAGCGGACATATCGGTCTCCTATTGCTTGGTCTTTCCAATTATATCTGATAACTGAGGCAAATTGATCACGGGATATTGAATCGATCTGAAGCCTTGTCGATAAAAGTTCTTAGCTCAACATAATCGGAAGTCACTGGATACTGAGGAAACTCCGAAACCACCGTATCTGGAGCTCGGAACAAAAACCCTGCATCCGCCTCAGCCAGCATGGTCGTGTCATTATAGGAATCTCCGGCCGCTAGAACTTTGTAATTAAGGCTTTTTAAGGCTTTTACTGCTTGCCTTTTTGGGTCTGGTTGCCGAAGTTGATAACCATCAATTACTCCATCGCTTGAGATATTTAGCTTGTGACACATAAGCGTCGGCCAACCAAGCTTTTTCATTAATGGAGACGCAAATTCGTAGAAAGTGTCCGAGAGAATAACCAGCTGATAGTCCATCCTTATGCCGTCTAGAAAACTTTTTGCTCCCGGTAGGGGGTCAAGCTGGGCAATTACCTCCTGAATCGCAGAAAGCGTCAAGCCGCGCTCTCCCAAAATGCTCAAGCGCTTACTCATTAACAGATCATAATCGGCAATATCGCGGGTTGTAAGCTTGAGCTCTTCGATACCTGTAGAGTTAGAAAACTCAACCCAAATTTCGGGAACAAGGACACCCTCCAAATCTAAACAAACTAGGTCCATTTTTTAACAAGGTCTCCCGGAATTGATGCCAGCCGATTATAACAAGAAATTAGATCATCTGAGCGGCAAATCTAACTTGGAAATTTGGGCAGTTAGTTCTGCGTTTCTCGGATCTAAAAAAGCTTGGCTGACCAATCCGTTGTCAAGGTGGGGAGCAAATAATTTAATGAAATCGTACATATATCCTCTTAACAAGCTGCCCTCTCGTCCCCCGATCATCGCAGTGCTTGGTGGAAACAAATGACTTGCGTCTGCACAGGTCAAGTCTGCGTCTTCAACAGGATCGTAGGCCATCCCAGCAAGGATACCGATCCCTAAACCTAACCGCACATAAGTTTTTATGACATCTGCATCAGTTGCGGTAAATACTACGTTGGCCTTGAGCCCTTCACGTTTAAATGCCTCGTCTAATTTTGAACGACCTGTAAAACCAAAAACATAGGTAACGATTGGGTGTTCCGCTCTCATCTTCAGGGTTATTTTGGGTTCTACTGCTAAATTATGTTTTTTTGGAAAAATAATTGCCCGATTCCATTTGTAACAAGGCAACATAACCAGATTTTCAAATAGATTTAGACCCTCTGTTGCAATCGCAAAATCCACCTCGCCCCTCGAGGCCATTTCAGCTATTTGCTCGGGACTGCCTTGGTGCATGTGAAGAGACACGCCCGGATAGTCTCCAATGAAATTTTTTATTACCGGCGGCAGCGCATACCTCGCTTGGGTGTGGGTTGTGGCAATGCTTAGACTTCCTTTTTTTTCGTCGGTATATTCCTCCGCGGCTCTCTGGATACTATCTACACGGCCAAGCACTTGCCTAGCTTGTTCAATAATCGCTTCCCCAACAGGGGTAATGCGGGTCAGATTTTTACCATTGCGGGCAAATATCTGAACCCCCAATTCCTCTTCTAGCATTCTTATCTGTTTACTCACCC
>JAYYDI010000156.1:0-17911 GCA_036161055.1 Pseudomonadota bacterium | reverse complement strand
TCGCTAAGACGTTTCCAACAGTGTCAAAAATTTTTTTGTCTGAGTCTGACATTTTTTGTTCTGCGTTTAGCTTGTTTTAGGGCACTATAGAACAATGAGCGTAGAAAAAGGAATGGGGTATACCTTTCACGTTCCCGCCCCATGCAAGGAAGAGATCAAGGTAGTCTATGCGGACGATGAGATTGTGTTGGTTGATAAACCTGCTGGGCTCTTGAGCGTGCCTGGTCAAATTCTAAAAGACAGTGTGTTTCAGCGATTGCTCTACGAGTACCCCGATTTGTCTGTCGTTCACAGATTAGACCTCGATACTTCCGGGTTAATGATATTCGCTAATTCGAAGTTTGCGGTAAGCAAGCTTAATCGACAGTTTCGGGAACGATCGATTTCAAAGACTTATGAAGCCTTAGTCTTTGGGAGAGTCGATGAGCATGCTGGAAGAATCGATCTTCCGATTGGCCCTGACCCAGACAAACGGCCCCTTAGGCGAGTTGATTTTGAGCGAGGTAAAGATTCGTTAACCTTGTTTGAACGGATCGAAGTAGATGAGGAGAGAAGTCGCCTGAGACTTGAACCAATTACTGGTCGGAGTCATCAGCTTCGGATTCATCTTATGGCAATAGGGCATCCGATACTTGGTTGCGATTTGTATGCCCATGCGCAAGCTTTTTCTGCGAGTGAGAGGCTGTGCTTGCACGCCACAGGTTTGATTCTGGAGCATCCGGGTTCGGAGAAAAAAGTTGAATTCCACTCTCAGGTTCCCTTCTAATATCACCCTAACTAGGGTTTATGGATGGAGATTCAGATGATTACGGGTTCTTGCCTTTGTGGAGAGGTGTCATATGAAATGGAGGAGTCAAAAGCGGGTAGCGCTTTTCATTGTCATTGCTCAGATTGCAAAAAAGTTACAGGGTCGGGGAAGGCCACCGTTGTAGAGATCTCAGAGAACGACATTGAAATTTTTGGCAATTTCAAGACTTTCGAGAAACTAGGAAGTGATGGTTCGCACGTTAGGAGGGCCTTCTGTCCAATTTGCGGGTCTCAGATGTTTACTTTTGTCCGCGAGAACGTTGGGGTTCTTTTTGTCAAAGTAGGGACCATGGATTGCTCAAGCTGGATAAGACCGGTTGCGACATGTTGGGCTTCTTCAGCCTCTCCCTGGTCTCCGCCTGATGAAAACATAAAAACTTACGAGGGCAATCCTCTTCCCGGGTAAGTGTCAGGATTTTGTTGCTATGATCAGGGCGCGTGTCGGCGCTGGGTATCCTTCTATGGTTTTGTCAGAATCCTGGGGGTCTAAAAAGTCGGATAGTGACTGAAAATCCATCCATTTTGTTGTTCTTTGTTCTTGCAAAGAAGTTCGCGTTACGTCTGCGGCTTCGATCTGACTGAACCCAGATCTTTGCAACATAACTTGCAAAGCCTTCTCTGACGGAATAAACCATACATTAGACATCTTAGCGTATGTATCTTTGGGTATGAGTATCTCGCTTTTTTCTTTTTCTGGAAGGATAAGTGTTTCTAGCACTAGCTTACCTTTGGGCTTGAGAAAACTACGCAGCTCTTTTAACTGATCGATAGGCGAACGACGGTGATATAGAACCCCGAGACAAAATACCACATCAAAAATTTCGAAAGCGGGGAGGTGCTCGCTACGCAATGGAAGCAAGAAAGCGTTATTTCTGCTTGAAACTTTTTGCATAGCGGCAAACTGGTAATTGAAAAGAATCGTTGGGTCGACCCCAAGGGCAACTTTTGCCCCTGCCCCTAACATCCGAAAGAGGTAGTAGCCGTTACCAGCGCCAATGTCGAGGACAAACTTTTCGCTTAGATCAATGCCTTGCTTTTTGATTCGCTCCCACTTCCAGTCGCTTCGCCACTCGGTTTCGATTACGGTTGACCCAAACCGCAAAGGCCCTTTCCTCCAAGGTTTGAGTTTGATCAACGCGTTTGAGTAGTCTGTCTCCCCATCTCCAATGCGAAGCAGATCTCCCTCTGTCCTTATCGGATCCTCGCTATTCTCGATTGAGTCGAGAATCATGTTCCATTCTTCCGATTTGCCGTGTTCCCTGGTTTCTTCTCTTATTTTGCCTCGCAAAAAAGCATGATACTTACTTAGTTTTGTTTTTGCTGTTTCCTCAAAAAATCGTTTAATTTGTGATTCCATCTCTAAAACACTTCGTCCCTACGTGGACCAAATAATGGTTCATCATCGCTTACTTGATGGCTAAAAAGCTTGCGAAGTTAAAATTCTGAAAAAACTTGTAAATAGCTCTAAAGCCCACCCTTTTCAATCTTTGAAGATGTTCGTGCTCAGTCTCTGTTTTTAGAACTTGCTCAATTGCTTTTCTTTTTTGATCGATCTCGAGCAAAGAGTAGCCATTCTCCTGCTTGAATTTTTCATGAAGGTTAAGAAAAGTGATTTCTTGCTCCTGGTCGCTAATTGCAATTTTCTCAGATAAGAATAAAACGCCGCCATCGCCTAACGATGCACAGACTTTCGCGATAAGTTCTTCTCTTTCACTCGGTGAGACAAATTGGAGTGTCCAGTTCATCAAGACAACCGAGGAGTTTTCCAAACTTGATTTCTGGATATCCTCAAGCCTTATCTCTATCTTTTTGTTAGTTCCTATTTTTTTTACGTTGGCACGACACTTTTTTAACATAGCCTCTGAATTGTCAATGCCAATGATTATACAGTTCTCAGGTGAATGCTCCGCGAGCTGCACAATACCTGCCCCTAGTGAGCACCCAAGATCATAAAGGGTGGTTTTTGGTCTCGCGTACTTTTCTGTTATTAGTCCTACATTTTCAAGTACAAGGTTATAACCTGGGATGCTCCGCCGAGCCATGTCCTCAAAAACATTTGCAATATCATCGTTGAAACGAAAGTCATCGATCGTATTTTTTGGCTGTGCGTATATTTTGTCTTTTTGCATCTCTCTAATCTTTCCTATTTCCTTTCGCTATCATAGAAAAAAAAGTAGATTAGATACTATAAATTTAGCCAAATATAATTAGGAATGATCAAGAAACAAATCCAGATTTTACATATTTCAGATATTCATTTAGATAACGAGATTGGCTCAGGAAAGGAGAAGAGTGCCGCCCAGATTGGTCTGGAGTCGTCGATAGACGCCGCAACTGAAAATAATGTTGATCTCATTCTTCTAGCAGGAGATCTGTTTGATCATAATCGGATAAAAGCTGAATGCCTCAATTTTGTGGACTCCGAATTTGGGAGATTACCTTGCCCGCTTGTAATGATTACTGGAAATCACGATTGTCTAGCCGAATACTCAATATACAAACAATATAATCCGGCGGCAGCATCGAAAAACGTGTTTTTCTTGCGGGGCGATGGTGGGTCAACTTGTTTTTTTAGAGACTTAGGACTGACTATTTGGGGGCGAGGGATTGTTGAACATCATCCCGGATATAAGCCGCTAGAGCACGTCCCAGTTTTGCTCGAAGAGGGCTGGTATGTTGGAGTTGCTCACGGTTATTACGTAGGCCGTGAGTTACAAAGTTTTTCATCCTTGATTACACCGGAAGAAATCGAGGCCAGCAATTTCGATTATCTAGCTTTGGGTCACGTTCATGTTTTTTCAGTCATGGAACACGGCTCAACGACGGCTGCTTACTCGGGTTCTCCAAATAAAGATATAGGAAAAAATGAGATGTCTGCTGCCCTTGTAGAGCTTAATCCTAAGAAAGGGGTGTTGGTCAAAAAACTAGACCTGTTACCAAGGCCGCTTTGAGTTTTCCCAGCTGAACGGAATAGATCCGTTCTCAGTGAGCTGCCTTATTTCGGCTTTTGGTTGGTCATTATTAAGATCCAGGAGCCCTATTGTTCCAAGTCGTGTGTTTAAGTTGTGTGGGAAGGTCGGAGAGCCAGGATTTATGCACAAAGTGCCGTCGATGTGATCTATTTGTTCGACATGGGTGTCCCCGTAAATAAGTACATCTAAATCAACACCCGGAAATAATTTTTGTTTCCAGTTTTTTACCGTGAGTTTAGGAGGTATCTCAGGCATGGGGATGTGATGTGTCAGGCCTATTACAAAGTTGTTGAGATTCAGCAACCAACTTCTCTTAACTCGAGGATCTTGACGTTGCTTTGCTCTGCCACCCGATCCTTCGTCCCCGTTCCCCAAAGCAGCATAGACTCGGGCAACTTTCTCCAATTGATCGAGCACCGAATAGTCATATATGTCACCCGCGTGAAGGATGACGTCGACATTTTTTAATTCATTAAAGACCTGAGGCCAAAGCTGAGGCATCGCCTCCGGGATATGAGTGTCGGATAGCAGACCAATTCGCATATTAAAATCTCGTAAAAAAAACCTTTAAGCTAAGCTCGAGGATCTTGATTTGTTGATTAGCTGCTGAATTCTGCACGTATTTTCTCTCCGTGTTCATTGAGATCAGGAATTCGTAACATTTTTTCTGTTGACGACTCCTTTTTTGCTCCTCGACCAAGCATTGTTACTTGACCCTTTTTTGTTTGTACTCGACGGAATTTCGCCTGAGGGTGGTTCCTTAATGCCGCGACATCATTAATTTTTCCAAAGGCAATACCTGCTTCATTCAATCGTTCGATTAACTCTTTCTCGCAGGTGCGGGAGAAGATGCCATCAATTATTTGGTTTAAATCTGCTCGATTTTTTACGCGGTCCGGGTTGTTTAAAAACAGCTTATGCTCTTTTAATCTAGGCCTGTTCAAAACTCGGTCACAGAATCTCTCCCATTCTCTTTGGTTTTGTACACTGATCAAGATTTGTTTGTTTTCTAGCGTGGTAAAGGAGCCGTAAGGAGCTATTGTTGGGTGTTCTAGGCCTAGGTTTTTTGGCATTTTGCCACCGTAAATGTACTGCAAGTACGGGACATTCATCCAATCTGTTGAAGAGTGAAAAAGTGAGACGCTGATATCTTCTCCTTTTTTTTGTGGATCTTTTTCTCTCCTGTAAAGGGCTAAAAGGATTTCCTGGTAGGCATTCATCCCTGCAGCTATGTCTGAAACAGACACACCTACCCGAGTTAATTGATCCTCGATACCCGTTACGGAACAGAGCCCACTCTCCGCCTGGATCAGAAGATCATAAGCCTTTTGTTCTTTGTATGGTCCCTGCTCTCCGTACCCATTTATTGAGCAGGTGATAAGCCCCGGATTTTGTTTTCGAATCTCCAATAGCTGAATTCCTAATCTTGATATCGCGCCCGGGGAAATATTTTGAATAAAAACGTCTGCACGCTTAAGCATGTTGATAAGAAGCTTTTTATCATCCGCAATCTTGAGGTCCAGAGCTACGCTCTCTTTGCCGGAGTTAAGCCAAACAAAATAAGCGCTCATATTCTTGACTGCCTTGTCATACTCGCGAGCAAAATCACCCTCTGGCCTTTCTACTTTTATAACTCTGGCGCCTTCTTCAGCGAGTCGCCCAGATGCATATGGTGCTGCGACCGCCTGTTCCAGCGCTAGAACGGTGATTCCCTTTAAGTGCATTGTTCTCCTCGTTGAATTAGGATGTCTCTGGCACGAGAACGTAGTTTTTTTTATACTTGTTATGTTAACCGCCCATAGCTCAGCTGGATAGAGCACCAGGCTTCGAACCTGGGTGTCGGGAGTTCGAATCTCTCTGGGCGGGCCATTTTTGCCAGTTTAAGCGATTCATCTAAGCTTAAAACTTTACCACCGAACAACCTGCTGTAATAATTGAGCGAAAGCTGCCGGAGTATATGAATGAAGACGTTGATACTTTCGATTATTTTCTCGTTTCTGTCACTGGGTTGCTCGGACACTGGCCCTGTCTCAAAGTTGCCTGAGATGAATAGTTATGATGACGAACAGAATATTATCCTTGAAAAGTTCGAGTGGCTCGGTTTTCCGCCATCGATAGTGCGAACCGAGAAGATCTCTGAGGACCTCGCGGTAATCTTTGGATACGGCGGGAATATCCTAGTTTCGGTAGGAGATGACGGAGTTTTAATTGTGGATAGCCAGTTCCCTGAAGTCTACGAGGCCATCATGGCCGAAATAAGGGAACTTGGCGGAGACTCTGTTGATTATATAATCAATACGCATTTTCATTTTGATCACGCAGAGGGTAACAGAGCATTTGGGATGCAGGGAGCAAAGATAATAGCTCATCAAAACTCGGTAGAGTTTTTCGAGCGCGGTGCCGATATCGATATGGTCGCTATTAGCTGGCCCCAGCAGGTCTATGAGAAAGAGGCCAGACCAACCATGACTTACTCTGATCAAATGACCTTAAACTTCAATGGTCATACAATCGAAATAAGAAACTACGGACCTGCTCACACTACTGGAGATAGTTTTATTTTCTTCAGAGAATCTAACGTACTTCACATGGGGGATGTTGCAAATTTAACCGGTCTCCCATACATCGACGCAGGAAACGGGGGAACTGTCGACGGAATGATATACTCGATTAAAAAAGCTCTTCAAATGACAGACGAGAACACGGTTGTTGTGCCCGGCCACGGTGAGATCTCCGGAAGGGAGGATCTTGAGATTTACCTTGCGAAAATCGAACTCGTAAGAAATAGAGTGTTTAATATGATAGAGGAGGGGATGAATTTACAAGACATTTTGCAAGCGGATCCGGCCTCAGAAGTCTTCCCTTCAAGCCCCTTCGACGCAGGGTTTGGTATTCCCGCTTCACATACCTTTGTTGACAGAGCGTATGCGTCGATGACGAAAAAATAATTTGCACTTTTACAAAATAGATAGCGATGACCAAGGCTCACGAAAACCTCAGGGAAAACAATGCAACGACTTGATGGAAAGGTAGCAATAATAACTGGGGGCGCTGGAGGAATTGGGAGGGAGACTGCCACTAGATTTGTAGCCGAGGGTGCAAGTGTGCTTCTTTCAGATATCGATGAGCAAGGCTTACAAGAAGCCTGTGAAGCGATTGGATCTAATAGGATTAGTTTTCTTGTCGGTGATGTTTCGTCGCTCAAGCATAACGAAAATATCGTCCAAACTGCAGTTGAGAGGTATGGTGGTGTAGATATATTTGTTGCGAACGCGGGGATAGAGGGTGACGTTGACTCGATTGTTGAATACGACGAGGAAAGATTTGATCAGGTAATGCGCATTAACGTTAAAGGGCCGTTTTTGGGACTGAAAGCTTCGATACCGGCTCTGAAAAAAAGGGGTGGGGGAAGCATAATTATTACCTCAAGCGTTGCGGGAGTCGAGGGAGCGCTCAATTTTGCTCCTTATGTGACGAGTAAACATGCCGTTATTGGCTTAATGAGATCAGCGGCGAAAGAATGTGCTTCCTCAAACATCAGGGTTAATACCGTGAATCCCTCTCCCGTGGACACAAGAATGATGCGCAGCATCGAGGAGGGTTTTAGCCCGGGTGAGGGTGATAAAATTAAAAGCATGTTTGAAACGCAGATACCTTTGGGACGTTATGCTAAAGCCTCAGATATCGCGAAAGTTATGCTTTTTCTAGCCAGTGATGATAGTTCGTTTTTGACGGGCTCGGTGTATATGGCAGATGGTGGTTATACTGCGTAACTAATTTCTAGGTTTATTATGATAGGAATTTAGGGAATCGGATTGTAAATGAGATTAAAAGCTCACTAAAATAGAAAATGATAGGAAGAAAGAAGTAGGAGATACAATGTCTGAACTTAGAATCGTGGAAGACTGGTCAGACCCTGAGACTCGAGGGCACACTATTCCGGGAGCTAGATATACTTCAAAAGAATTTTTCGAGCGGGAATGGGAGGGGATGTGGACCAAGGTATGGTTGCTCCTTGGCCGGGAAGCTGAAATCCCAAATCACGGTGATTGGCAGATGGAAGAGGTCGGGCCAGAAGAAATTCTCATGGTTCGCCAGAAAGATGGAGGAGTAAAAGCCTTTTATAATGTCTGCCAGCACAGAGCTAATCCACTAGTCGATGGGCCTAAGGGTCATGTATTACGTCGCTTTGTTTGTAAATACCATAGCTGGGCATTTTTGCCAGACGGCACTTTGAACTTCGCACCTGACAAGGAGGACTTCCCCGAGGGGAACCCCTGCGGAAAGGTTCGATTGCAGGAACTGCGTTGCGAAACCTTTGCCGGGTTTATCTTTGTCAATATGGATCCCGACTGTAAGGGTCTTAGAGAATTTCTGGGTCCAATTTGGGAAGACTGGGAAAAGAGAGACATTCACACTTGGAAAAGAACAATGGCAAACACCATGTGGTTGCCCTGCAATTGGAAAGTGGTTCTTGACAATTTTAATGAGTCATACCACGTCCCAACCGTTCATATGCGAGCCACACCAGATACTGATAGAAAGAAGATACGGGGAAATATAGATACCTACTTCAAGGAAACGAAGTTTGATCTCTCTGAAGAGGGCCACAATAGAATGGTCATGAAAGGAGGATATGGGGTAGGCTCAACGGATGAAGATGGAAACATCATTGACCCGCTAGCTACTCAACTCAAATACTGGGAAATTAACCCAGCGGACTTTAAGGGTCGGCCGGAGGATACTCGAGAGGCATTACAAAAAGCTAAAAGAAAGCTTGGTCCTGAACGAGGATATACTCACTACGATCGGATTCCTGATGAGCAATTCACGGATGCTTTTCATTACACACTATTTCCAAATTTTGCGGTATCTGTCTGGTCCGATGGATTTCACTTTTTGCGTGCGAGACCTCATCGCAGCGATCCAGAGCAATGTCTTTTTGACAACTGGTGGTACTCGAGTCCAGCCTCTCTAAAAGAAACAGCAACGATGCAAAGGGGCAATAATGCTGGCCAGGCAAACGATCAGGGAGAAGTTGAAGTCACAATGCTGCAGTATCCGGAGGACTCTATTGGTCCCGCAATAGAAGAGGATGTTGCTGTATTCGTCACTCAGCAGCGGGGCTTCAGGTCTCGGGGCTTTAAAGGGGTTTACCTGTCAAATCAAGAAAAAAGAATTCGTCGATACCATGAACTTATTGACGACTACATAGACGGTGACCTTCCCAAATCATAGCGAGCTATGTGATCTTGAGCGTGCACAGTAAAGGTGCTCTTTTTCTCGTTTAAAAAGGCTCAAACCGGACGAGCGGTGCAAAATGGACATCAGCATAGATAATGAGCTAGACGCAACTGGTCTTCGCTGCCCAGAGCCGCTCATGTTGGTTAGAAACGAGATGATGGATATGGAATCTGGCCAGATCTTAAAAATCATCGCAACAGATCCGTCGACCAGTTGGGATCTCCCTAAGTTTTGTAAATTTCTTGATCATGAACTGATCGACCAAAAAGTTGACGATGGCATTTATTCATATTGGATCCGAAAGGGATGAGTGACGTCCACTACTTTGCTTATGGTAGTAACATGAATCCAGAAAGAGTGACGGCCCGTGGTATAAAATACAGTGAGATCTTAAGTGGCCACTTGTTCGGTTATGAGCTCGTCTTCAATAAGTATTCGAACAAGCGTGAAGGGTCAGCGGCGAACATTGCGAGGTGCGCGAATGAGGTTACTGAGGGCGTCTTGTATCTCTTGGCCGACGCCGAGCAGATTACCAAAATGGATCCCTTTGAAGGGTTCCCCATTCACTACACACGGAAGCAACTGAGCATTGTGACGGACTCTGGATCTGTGAATGCTTGGGTTTACATCGCCAATCGGTCATTTGTTAAAGAAAATTTACTTCCACCCCGCTGGTATCTTAATCACCTTCTCGGGGGGAGAGAGTTTCTCTCTAAGCAGTACTATAAAAAACTTCTGGATGTAAGGTGTCTTGAAAACAGTGAAATTGAGTTTAAATCATGAGAGCGAGTGTGATTTGTGAGATTTTCAATTACGGAGTTGGGCAAAGGTATGGAACAGTGATGCATGGCGGGCGAGATGAACCGCTTTTCCTCCCTAGTTGTGATTCATTAGATGAAATATATTTTAGGGACAATTTTGCCTCGAGCGCATTGCATGAGATAGCCCACTGGTGTATCGCGGGTGCAGAGCGAAGAAAGTTTATAGATTATGGCTACTGGTATAAAGAGAATAGAACCGAGGAAGAGCAGCTTCAATTTGAATCCCTAGAGATCAGGCCTCAGGCCCTTGAGTGGATATTTAGCGAAGCTGCAGGGGTGAGGTTTCGAGTGAGTTTAGATAATTTTGAACGGATGACTGAGGATTGCTTTGAGTTCAGAGCTTCGGTAAGAGAGGAGGCGAGGAATCTCGTTCCTTTGGTGAACAAAAGAGCAAGTCTTTTTTTGTCTGATTTGGTGTCTGTAAGCGGCAATAAAGAAGTTTTTCTGCCTGAGACCTTCGAGGAAATGCCTGGATGTTAGACTCGAGATTGAGAGATTTTTCAACAGATGAGGGTTTTGATCCTGCAGAGGATTATGTTGGACCGTTTTATTATCGCCGTGAACAAGACCAGTTTGTTTGTGCTTTCCTGCCCGAGAAAAAAAACTGCAATACCTATGGGGGAGTCCATGGGGGGATCCTTATGACCTTTGCTGACTTTTCGCTTTGCATGGCTGCAACGAATCATTACAACAAAGAAAATTGTGTGACAGTGAGTTTTAACGCAGATTTTCTTGCTGGAGCGCATGTTGGCGATTTGATAATTTGTCGACCCGAAGTCACTCGCAAGACCAAATCGCTAGTTTTCGTCAGCGGAAAGCTCGAAACAGATTCCGAAGTAGTTATGACCTTCAGCTCGGTGGCAAAAAGATACGATGCTCAATAGCACAGGTGTTTATGACTTCTATTCTCGAGAACAGAAAAGAGAAAGGCTCTTTGAACCTTTCTCTTGTGTTCCTTTTGGGCTATTCGCCAGCGTTGTAAAGTGTCTCGAAGCGATACATATTACCTGAGGTGCATTCAGCTGCGCTCATTCTGACCTCTTCCTCAAATTCCCAACCACCATTATTCCAAAAGTCATTTGCCCCTGCGCCAAAAGCGGCCATATCAGGAAAAGCGTAAATTTTTGAGTAGTCGCCCGGAAGACTTCTGTCACCGACCCCCCGATCCATGAAGGCCAACAATCCGTTGAAATTGTTTTCCTTAAGACTTGTAGCCTCTTGGTTGTTATACTCAACTACCTTAGATGCCCCGATGCCCTCGTTAATTTCACAGTGCTGGTAAGAAATAAGCCCGCTCTTGATGTTTTCCATATTTTCAGACATGTAATAGTTAAACCAACCGCCCAGCGCACTCTCGCCACAGTCCATAACCTCTTCGAGATCTTCTCTTATTCCAGCACCATTTTCTACTACGGCCTCATCAAATTCGGCGAGTCGTTCAAAAGGCATCCAGCTTTGTATTATCAGGTCCCCGTAGCCATCTGATTGCATTCTAAATAGTGGGGTAAGTACAGATAAGATTCCCGGATGATTTTTTTTTGCCCATTTGCTTAGAGACTCCATAGCGTCTTCGATGTCATCTTGATCTGTGCCCTCTTTCAGAAAACACTGATTAGATATCGTTGCTACTGCGCTTGAATCTGACGGGTTATGCCCATCCGCGTGGGTCTTTAACCCAGCACTTAGTAAAAAAAATAGCACTAATGTTCTTGTTAACATCTTTCCCCCCAAGTTTTAGTTAGCCACTGTATCGGATTTATAAGGACCTCGATTCATTACCGTTTCTTGATATACGGAATCACCGGAACACGACGCAATCGTATTCTGATAATCGTAGTAGGTGCGCCATCCTCCTTCAGAGTAAAGCGCTTTTTGATGGCTTTGGTAGGTCTCGAAATCTTTATACGCGTTTACGTGAAAAAACCCCTCCACCTGGCCAAGCCCGATGGTTGGGAATGCAACGGCCCATGCTGATTGTTTAAAATCCCAGCTTTCTGCTAACTTCGCATGAAAATCATTCATTTGATCCGGGGTCGTATTTTTTAGAGGAGTACAGTAGTCCCAAGCGACAACCCTCTCTTCATCATTATCGATGACCTCAGAGTCAACGTGCAACAGGTACATGGCCATAAATTTCACATCGCAGGTCGCTATTTCTTGCCACTTTGAATTAAGCTTTTGCCCACTCTTCGTGCCTAGCCATTTATCCCAGGCTTTACCCGAAGTCTCATAATCAGTAAAGAGTAAATCCATAAATTCATACTGATCAGGATTATTAGGAGAGTTATGAGTGAATACTGGAGACTGTCGAACGAAAGTTACCTCAACGTCGTTTGTTTTCGACCATTTGAAATACTCCCTATTCATTTTGTTGTAGTCCTCAATGGTGAAGCCCTCATTGAGATTGCATAAATTCACCTGCATGTTAATTACATCACCTGCTTTTGGTCCTCCCTCGTGGTCGTCTCCAAAAGCATTATTTGATGAAATCAAAATCAAGCTTGCTATAAATGATAAGACTTTGTGCTTTGGCATTTGTTTATTCTCCTTGGTCTGTTGGTCTCAGTAGGACTTCTTGTTGGTAAACGTTCGTCCCAGTGCATTCCGCAAAGTTTTGGTAATACGCTTCTCTTCGGCGCCAGCCGTTTTCATTTGCGACTTGATTCTCATGACGCATGAGCCCCTCAATATCCGAGAACACTGCAAGATGAGCAAATTCCCCTGGCATGTCACCCTCTCTAATTCCGAGTGATGGGCCTGCTGCCCCCCAGTAAATTACATCAGGTCCAAAAGAGAATTCTTGATGCTGTTTGCTTAATTGATCCCAAGTAACACCTGGTTTTCTGGTACACCAATTGACACCCATTATCCGATCGTCGTCTGGTTCGAGCTCTACGTTGGTGTGCATTGGATAGTAATGCATGAGGCTGCGAGAGCAGGACATCGTCTTTTCGAAGCTTTCTAGAAACTGTGGTTCATCTTCCCAGATCTTTTTCCAAGCCGTTGCTATTCCCTCGAAACTACTAAACTCCATCAGGACGACATCTGGCATTGCCTGGGGGCTGGCATAAAGGGGAGTGTTCGAAACGAAGTAGGTACTGTAATTGCTATCGGCGGCCCACTTTTTGAATTTATCGACAACTTTTTGGAAATCCGCGTAAGTTTTCCCGTCTCTAAATGAACAGACAGCGGTTTCCATTGCCATCGCCTCTGCCCCAGCATCGGGTTTTTCGTGGCCATCTGCTGCGGCTTTGAGGCAGACTATACTCATAATTAAAACACCGAGATATTTCATTTTTCAGCTCCTTTTTAAGAAAGCATTAGATTTAATTAAAGTGACATGCCTTGCATTGATTGAACGAGTTTTGCGGTTGTCCCGCCTTTTGCCAAAAGGGCCTGATGTTCCTTGCTTGAAGCTATCTTGGCATTAAATTTTGCGAGTTCTCCCCAGTTTTTGAATGTCATCAAATAGTGGAATTTTCCGCTACCGCCCACGCCCTCGGAGTATAAATCTATGCGTGCGCCCAATTTTTCGTGAATGTTTTTTGCCTCAGAAAATAGCTGTACTAGTTCCATCGATTTTCCGGGCTGTGGTTCCCAGACAAAGACTCTGAATACGTCTCTTCCTTCAAAAACGTCAGCTGGAACAGATGCGTCAAGGTTATAAAATTCGCTACTCATAACCAGTTCGCCAGATGGATCTTTGCTTACGCTCTCCCAAAATTTTTGCCACTCGGCACTTCGAGATTGTTCTCTAGTTTTTGCCCAATCTTTTTCATTGTCCCAACGTAAAACGTAGTCGAAAGGCTGTCCTGCAGAGCCTACGTCCATTTGGTAAATGCTAACGTGGGCACCCTGATCTCGATGAATCTCAGCAGCCCGCATCATATTTTCAATGATTTTATTTGTCTGCCCTGGAAATGGTTCCCACCTGTAAACCTCTGCTTTCTCTGCGAGGCCCATGGGAGATAAGGGAATGGTGAGAAGTAAAGCTAATTTAATCAATTTGTTATTGAGCATTTTCTACCTCTATCCTGTTTACAAGTTGAATGTTTGCGATGCTTACACTTAACACTGTAGTAGAACGTGTTTTAGGGAGGCTGTAAAGATTTTTTTCAAGGTGATTAATTTCTCTAAAGTTCGGAAAAAAATTACCGATCAAAGGCGTGGACCGGCAGCATTTTGCCGGTTCACATCACATTTGAATGGATAATACAAAGAGTTAACGAGATGAGTTTTGCGCTTTCCACGAACGCCGAGATACCGCGACTGCGGAGCAGTCTCGTGGCGGCCTCAAAAACCTTGGAAACATCGATGGAAAGGCTGTCCTCTGGAAAAAAAATTAAGTCCGCAAGCGATGACGCGGCTGGCTTCGCCATCTCGGAAAGAATGACGACGCACATCCGTGGTTTGAATAAGGTGGTTTCAAACATTAATGACGCGATCTCTCTGGTATCAACTGCTCAAGGAACGACACGTGAGGCAATTAACATCGTTCAGCGGATAAGGGAATTGACCGTGCAAGGCTTGTCCGACACAAATGGGGAGAAAGACAAGGCGCACATCCAAACAGAGATAGAGGCGCTAATCGAAGAGATAGCGAAAATTGGTGAAAACTCAAGATTTAATGGACGAGATTATCATCGAACAACCATGTATTCGATACAAACTGGCATCGACGACGGCGACCAGATACATTTTCACACCAACTATATGGACCCAAGTTATCTAGGCAACGCGTTTGGTAATGTTAGCTCTTTTTCAACAGGATCCAATGCTACGGTAACCCTTACTAATACCGCCTGGGCTCAGGGATCACACAAAATTGCCCAAAATGACGTCATATTATTTTCGAATATTGATGCTCCAAATAGTCAAACTGGGACGGACACCTATGTAGTAATTTCGTCTACAGACAATGCCGACGGTTCACAAACAATAACATTGAATAACGATCTTAGCTCCAACGATGCCAACAATATTCTCACGGGTCAGGGCGCGATCGCATTCGTTGCTGCCGAGTTAGAATACCCACCATCGGGGGGGTTTAACCTTGTGACAAGCGGGGGCAATAAAAGCTTGGCGAATTTGGATATTACTGACGCGTCGAAAGCTACAACAGCAATAGACAGCCTAGATGCCGCTTTGAGAAATTTAACCAATTCCTCCACAAATCTCGGGGCAATAGAGAACAGACTTCAATTCTCTATGTCAAATGCATTATCAACCTCACAAGTTGCTCAGGCCGCACTATCTAATATTGCTGATGCCGATTTCGCTGTTGAGAGCGCAAAGTTAACAAAGAGTATGGTGCTAAGACACAGTGTGAGCATTATGATGGCACAAAGCCGAGCTCAGCCAGAATTGGTCCTATTGCTACTGAAGAATCAATAATCTTACCCTCTTTCTTTTAGGGCAAATGAAGAATGATTGTCTTCATGGGATGGTGCTCCTTGAGCTCCAAAGCGCGGAATAAGATAGATTGTTGCCAGTGTGTCGATCAAATCATCCCTCTAATTCGCGAATCTCTTGGTTTATGGCGAGTCGTTGGGCGAGCATTACAATGATGAGATGCTGTGGAAAAATTTCATAAATCAGTTTTTAAAAGTTTTTGATCGGCGTTGAATAAATTGCTATGTTCCATAGTTGGTTCAAAAGAGGGACACTTTTGATCAAAATACAGGCGACGGTTCTATGGTTGATGAAGAACATAAAAAAATAGTTGGAAATCTGCTCCCTGAATTAGAAAGCAAAGAGATTAACCAGTTGCTGGAATATTCAGAATTTCGGAACAAGCCACCAGGAAATATCTTAATTAATCAGGGTACAAAAGACCAAAATCTCTACCTAGTATTAAATGGAGATTTAGCTATTTTTCAAAAAATACGACTTGATTATGGACAGATTGTTTTTAGAACTGGAGCCTTCCCGGGGCCCGCGATGGTAGGAGAAGTAAATCTGCTACTTCAGAATGAGCGCACTGCTACTGTGCTTGGGGTTTCTGAAGTTAATTTATATATCCTCTTCGAAGAAAGATACAAGGAAATGGAAGCGAATGATCCTCAGCTAACCATCAAGCTTATGAGAGCTGCTGCAAAGAGGATGAATGGGTACAGCGAAGATTTTCGTAAACGGATGTATCGAGGGATTCTTGATGGTGCAGATAATCATGCGCAGGCGCTCCAAAGATTTCAAAAGTGGTTCGGCGCATGGAAAGAGTGCCCTGACGCGCTCGCAGACAAGTTATTTCCCGATTACGAAGGAGAAAACATCTCCTTCGGCAAAGGGTAAGTTCAATCTTGATTTTCCTTACAAAACTCTTTTTCAGTTTGGTTCCTTGCCCCAAAAAAAAATTGGCGATCTCAGCAAGCCTTTCGATGCTGGCTATGTTTTCGTCAGTCCCAGTGGCATTCAGCAATGTGACTGAGTGTTTCCCGAAATGTAGCGTCGAGGAGAGAAAGCGCGCTTTAGAGCATCTTCAAATTGAGCTGAACAGAATCGAACCACGGGTAAAATCGCTTCAAAAAAGTCTAAACGGGCTAAAAAATGAACTGTCTGTAGCAAAATTCAATCTAAGGAGAACTCAAACAGGCGTGAAGATTACTTCGACTAAAAGCGATACACTCCAGTCGAACATCGTGGTTGAGAACCCTAGCGCGGGGCAAAAAATTCGAGAGTTGCAGAACGAGATTGACGCAAAAGAAAACGAGTTATTTTCTTTTAAGTCGGAGGTTTCGCTTTACCGAAGTGAGCTGGAGGCTTTTTTGAATTTAACCCCAATTACGAATAATTCGCCCTTACTTAGAACCATCGGTAGCGCTGATCGGCGTTCTTCAGAAACTCAAGGGATCACCATGGGAGAAGACGCGTACTATGACGACGAAGATAATTTAAAGTTCTTGATAGGCGATTATTACGCTCTTTTGGTTGGCATATCAGAGTATCGAGATTTAGGGATAAATGATCTCATTCAGCCAGCAAAAGATGTGCAGGATTTTAAGAAAGTGTTGACTCGAGACTATAACTTTCTTGATCGAAACACTTTTATTTTGATCGATCCCACCAGAGAAGAATTGCTCAATCAACTAGATATGTTGTCGGGATTGGTAGCGGCGAATGATTCTTTACTTATATTCTATGCTGGCCACGGGTTTTGGGACGAAAAGTTTGAACAGGGTTATTGGTTGCCGAGCGACGCAAGACCTAATGCGAAGGCTTCCTGGATTAGTAACGCTACTATTCGAGATTACATGAAGGGAATTGGCACCAAGCATACCCTGTTAATATCGGATGCTTGTTTTAGCGGGGGATTGTTCAGAACCCGCTCCGCTTTTAACGAGGAAACTAAACTCACCGATGTGTTGTTTCAGTTGACTAGTCGAAAAGCAATCACCAGCGGAACTCTAACCGAAGTACCGGATAATAGTGTGTTTTTAAAGTATTTGCTTAAGCAACTGGAAGTAAATCCGGATCAATACTTAACTTCTTCCGAGTTGTTTAATCGATTCCGACTGGCGGTCCTTAACAATAGTATGCTTGATCAGGTACCTCAGCATGGTGTTGTACAAGGATCCGGAGACGAGGGCGGAGACTTCATATTCAAAAAGAACACAAACTTTAAATAGAGTCCTCCATAGTGCCTGACAAATTTTGGAGTCTAGCAAAAATATACTCGTCATCTTTGCTCTTTGTCTTTTCTTTCGCTGTGATCGCTTCATTGGGCTCGGTAAAGGCGCCGGAGATTTATTCTCAGCTTGTGCTCCCCCATTGGGCCCCGAATGCATCTTTGTTTGGACCCGTTTGGGGGTTCCTCTACGTTTCAATAGGCGTTTCGTTCGGAATATTTAGAAGTAGTTCAGATTGGAGAACGCATCCCTTAATTGCCTCACTTTTTGTGACCCAATTATTCCTGAACGCTGCCTGGTCTTGGTTTTTTTTCTTCAACGAGAATATTTTGTTAGCTCTTTGGGATATTGTGATTCTAAATGTGCTGGTTTTCCTTCTGCTTTCCCTTCTTTTTAGACGCGGATTTAAGCTTTGTGCATTTTTATTGGTCCCCTATTTTGG